>JAGWRL010000143.1 GCA_028876585.1 Pseudomonadota bacterium
GCCCCGAGCGCATCAATCCCGGCGACAAGGACCGCCGCGTCGCCACGATCAAGAAGATCACCTCCGGCTCGACGCCGGAAATCGCCGATCTCGTCGACAAGCTCTACAACGAGATCGTCGTCGCCGGCACGCACAAGGCGCCGAGCATCAGGGTGGCCGAGGCGGCCAAGGTGATCGAGAACACGCAGCGCGATCTCAACATCGCCATCGTCAACGAATTCGCGATGATCTTCTCCAAGCTCGGCATCGACACCGAGGCGGTTTTGAAGGCGGCGGGGACGAAGTGGAACTTCCTGCCGTTCCGCCCCGGCCTCGTCGGCGGCCACTGCACCGGCGTCGACCCGTGGTATCTCGCGCATAAGGCGCAGGCGGCCGGCTATTATCCCGAGATCATCCTGGCCGGGCGCCGGCTCAACGATTCGATGGGGCCCTATGTCGCGGCCCAGGTCATCAAGGGCATGGTGAAGAAGCGCATCCATGTCGTGGGCGCGCGCGTGCTGGTGCTGGGGCTGGCGTTCAAGGAGAACTGCCCGGACCTGCGCAACACCCGGATCGTCGATTTCGTGCGCGAGCTGAAGGATTTCGGCGTCAACGTCGACGTCGCCGATCCCTGGGTCGAGCCGGAGGACGCCAAGCGCGAATATGGCATCGATCTCGTGCCCAGCCCGGAACAAAACGCCTATGACGCGATTATCGTCGCGGTGGCGCATGACGAATATCGCAAGCTGGGGTCTTCGGGCATTCACGCCTTCGGGCGCGACCCGCATGTCCTCTATGATCTGAAATACGTGCTGCCCTACGAGGATTCCGATTTGAGGCTGTGACGCGCATTGCGACGCGCAGTCCAGGGAGGCGGATCGTGAGTTACGTTCTGGAGTCGAACGCGGTCGCGGGCGCAGAGAGCTCCGTCGCGCCGTCCGGCTTTGAGGGCGGCGGCGCGGGCGTCGGTCCGCGCCCCTCGTGGCTGGGGAGCGCGGGCGTCCAGCTTCCCGGCGCGATCGCCGCGGCGGTGGCGCCGCAGGTCTATTATAGCTGGGACCCCTACACCTCGGCTTCGCTGCTGGGGATGCTCGACGCCTATTCCGGCAGCGTCGCCTCGGTCGTGCTCGGCTATTACGTGCTGAAGCGGATCACCAACTTCCCCACCACGCATGAGGCGGCGGCGGTGCTGCCGATCTTCACCGGCAGTTATGTGGTGGTTCTCGGTCTGCTGGCGTTCCTGGGCTGGCGGTTCGACTACTGGCCGATGTTCCTCAGCTATGTGCTGTCGGTGGCGTGGTTGACGGCGGTGCTGTTTCAGGTGCGCCGGGTGCGGAAGCGCCAGTTCGCGCTGCTGCCGATCGGCGACACTTTGTCGCTGATGTCGCAGCCGGGGCCGCAGTGGAAGGTGCTGACGGCGGCGCCGGCGCTGCCCAACCCCTGCGACGGCGTGGTGGTCGACCTGCGCGCCGACATTCCCGCCCATTGGGAGCAGTTCCTGACGACCTGCGTGCTGGCCGGCGTGCCGGTGTTCCATGTCAATCAGGCGCGCGAAATGCTGACCGGCCGGCTCGACATCCGCCACCTGTCGGAGAACATGCTGACGTCGCATGATCCCCATCACGCCTATCTCGCGCTCAAGCGGGTGGTCGACACGCTGGCGGCGCTGGCGGCGCTGATCGTGCTGGGGCCGCTGCTGCTGATCGTGGCCTGGCTGGTGCGGCTGGATTCGCCGGGGCCGGCGCTGTTCACGCAGCACCGCATCCGCAAGGGCGGCTCGAAATTCACCATCTACAAGTTCCGCACCATGACGGCGGGCGCGGCCAAGCCGCAATCGCGCAACGACGCGATGACGCGCGACCACGATCCGCGCATCACCCGGCTCGGCGCCTTCCTGCGCAAATCGCGCATCGACGAACTGCCGCAGATCCTCAACATCCTGAAAGGCGAGATGAGCTGGATCGGGCCGCGCCCGGAAGCCGCGCCCTTGGCGGAATGGTACGAGAGCCAGTTGCCGTTCTACCAGTATCGCCACATCGTGCCGCCGGGCATCACCGGCTGGGCGCAGGTCAACCAGGGCCATGTGACCGACCCCAGCGACGTGCTCGACAAGCTGCATTACGATTTCTTCTACATCAAGAATTTCTCGATCTGGCTCGACATGCTGATCGTGCTCAAGACGCTGCGGACGATGTTGACCGGCTTTGGCGCGCGCTGAGGTGACTTCCGCTCCGCGCGCCGGCGACGCGATCGCCTATCACGAGACGCTGGCGGCCGGCTGGTCGGGCCGCTACGCCGCCGGCGGCTTCAAGCGCCGCGCCGATTTCTTCTCGCGCGAAGTGCTGCCGCGCCTGGCGCCGCGGGGCGAATGGCTCGATGTCGGCTGCGGCAGCGGCGTGTTCAGCCGGTTGCTGGCGCGCGGCGGCGCTGAGGTGCTCGGCCTCGACGGATCGCCGGCGATGGTCGAGGCCGCGCGCGGCGCGGGCGGGGCGGGCGTGTCGTTCGAGGTCGGCCGGGTCGAGGAGGTCGGCGCGCTGGCGCGCACGTTCGACGGCGCGATCTGCCTCAGCGTGCTCGAATATCTGGCGCAGCCCGACGAGGCGCTGGCCGCCATCGCCGGCCGGGTCAAGCCGGGCGGGCGGATCGCCGTGTCGCTGCCCAATCGCGGCTCGACGCTGCGCCTTGCGCAGCGGCTCGCGCGCGGGGTCGCCGGCGCGAAAGCGTTCGCCTATCTCGACAGCTCCCGCCATTTGTGGACGCGGGCCGAGGCGGCCCGGTTGGCGCAGGGGGCGGGGCTGGAGGTCGAGGCGACGCTGGGGTTCGATCCGGTCGCGCCGCGCGCGCTATGGCCGGCGATCTCGCCGAGCCTGTGGTTCCTGGTCGCGCGCCGTCGCGGCTGAGCCTATAGTTTCCGTAACGTTAACGTTTGGCTGCGAAACAGGGCGGGACCGCCGCCCTTGTCCGTGAGAATCGATCTTGGCCACGCGCTTTTCCGCCCGTTTCCCGCGCCGCCCGCTGGGCGCGGCCGCCTTATCGCTGGCGCTGGCCGGCGCGGCGCTGGCGCAGGACGCCAAGGCGCCGGCGCCGACTTTCACGCCGCCGACCGCCGCCGTGATCGCGCCGACCGTGACCGCGCCGATCGACCAGTTGATGAACATCGGCCCGCTGCCCGATCTGGTGCAGGGCTCGCCGACCGCGCCCAACACGATCATCGAATACGCCTCGATGACCTGCACCCATTGCGCCGCGTTTCACGACACCACCTGGGCCGAATTGAAGAGCAAATACATCGACTCGGGCCGGGCGAAATTCATCCTGCGCGAATTCCCGCTCGACCCGCTCGCCACCGCCGCCTTCATGCTCGGCCGCTGCGCCGGCGCCGACAAGCGCAACCTGCTGCTCGACCAGCTTTTCACGCAGCAGAAGACCTGGGCCTTCGTCGACAAGCCGATCGAGCCGCTGCTGGCGATGGTCAAGACCGTCGGCTTCAGCCAGACCGATTTCGAGACCTGCCTGCGCAATCAGGATCTCTACGAGCAGGTGAGCCAGAGCCGCGAGCGGGCGGCGGAGGCGTTCAACATCGATTCGACGCCGACCTTCTTCGTCAACGGCCGCAAGCTGACTGGCGAATTGTCGATCGTCGATTTCGATCACGCGCTGGAGGCGCATTAGCGCGATTTCCGTTTGGATGGGATCGGCCTGCGTCATTCCCGCGAAAGCGGGAATCCAGTGGGACACGACGCGCCCCGGCCCTGGATCCCCGCTTTCGCGGGGATGACAAGGAGGCGGCGCTTCGACTTGATCGGAAGGCGCTAGCGCAGCGGACGATTTGGCCTGCGCAGAGTCACTCGGGCATTGGCCACGTATCCGACTGCCGGTATCCCCCAGGCCACGGGTCGCCCGGGTCGAGCATGTGCTGGTGAACACCCGTGATCCACGCCTGCCCGGCGATCACCGGCACGATGGCGGGCCGGCCCACGACGGTTGTCGCCGCCTCGATATGGCAATGAAACTTGGAGCCGATGATCGAGCGCGCCACGTAGCGGTCGCCCGGCTTCATGCGGCTCTTGGCGGCGAGCACGGCCATGCGGGCGGAGCAGCCGGCGCCAGTGGGCGAACGGTCGATCTTGCCCGGCCGGATCGCCACCGCGTTCGCCCCCGTCAGCGCGCCGCGCAATAGGCAGTGGGCAGTAGGCAGTGGGCAGTAGGCAGTGGGCAGTGGGCAATAGGCTTACGCCCCCTACTGCCTACTGCCTATTGCCTACTGCCTCACCACAGCCTTTCCCACAGGGAAAAACGCGTCTCGCACTTGCCTTCGCCGCCTTGTTGTGAAGGGTGGGATCGGCGATTTTCTCGCGACGCATGGAGAGAAATGAAGTTCGAGCGGCTGCGTGTGGCCGGATTCAAGAGTTTTTGCGATCCGACCGAATTCAAGATCGAGCCCGGCCTCACCGGAGTCGTCGGTCCGAACGGCTGCGGCAAGTCCAACCTCGTCGAAGCCATGCGCTGGGTCATGGGCGAGAATTCGTACAAGAACATGCGCGCCTCCGGCATGGAGGACGTGATCTTCGCCGGCTCCGGCCGCAGGCCGTCGCGCAACATCGCCGAAGTCGGCCTGACGCTCGACAATACGGATCGCCGCGCGCCGGCCGCCTTCAACGATTCCGAGACGATCGAGGTCGTGCGCCGGATCGAGCGCGACAAGGGCTCGACCTATCGCATCAACGGCCGCGAAACCCGCGCCCGCGACGTGCAATTGCTGTTCGCCGACGCCTCCACCGGCGCGCGCTCGCCGGCGATGGTGCGGCAGGGGCAGATCGGCGAGATCATCTCGGCCAAGCCCGCCGCGCGCCGGCTGGTGCTGGAGGAGGCGGCGGGCGTCGCCGGCCTGCATTCGCGCCGGCACGAGGCGGAGCTGCGGCTGAAGGGCGCGGAGGAGAACCTCGCCCGCGTCGAGGACGTGCTCAAACAGGTCGATTCGCAGGTGGAGAGCCTGCGCCGGCAGGCGCGGCAGAGCCAGCGCTACAAGGGGCTGGGCGCGGAAATCCGCCGCTACGAGGCGCTGACCAAGCTGATCGCCTGGCGCGCCGTCGAGGCGGGCTTCGTCGAGGCCGAGCGGGCCTTCGCCGGGCTGACCGGCGACGTCGCCGAGCGCACCCGGTTGCAGGCCGAGACGGCGCGCGCGCAGGCGATGGCCGCCGCCGATCTGCCGGCCTTGCGCGATGCGGAGGCGCGCGCCGGCGCGGCGCTGCATCGGCTGACCGCCGCGCGCGACGTGCTGGCGGGCGAGGAGAAGCGGGCCGAGGCGCGCGCCGGCGAATTGCGCCGCCGCATCGAGCAGATGGGCCGCGACATCGAGCACGAGCAGGCGCTGGTCGCCGACGCGGGCCAGCAGATCGAGCGGCTCGACGCCGAGGCGGAGACTCTGGCCGCGCAGGAGGACGCCGACGAGGCGCGCTCGGAGGCCGAGGCGCGCGAGGCGGAGGCGGCCGAGGCGCTGGCGCAAGCCGAGGCGGCGCTGGCGGCGGCGCAGACGGCGGCGGCCGATTTCAACGCCCAGCGCAACGCGCTCGGCGCCGCGCTCGACGAGGAGATCAAGCGTTGGCGCCGGTTCGAGGACGAACTCGCCGCGCTGGCGCGCGACCGCGCCGCGCTGCCGGGCGCGGAGGCCGACGAGGCGGCGTTCGACGACGCCGCCGGCGCGCTCGAAGAACTGATGGAGGCGCTGACCGAAGCGGAAGCCGTCGCGCTGGAGAGCGAGGAGGCGCACGCCGCCGCGCGCGAGGCGGAAGCCCGCGCCCGCGCCCCTTTGGCCGAGGCGGAGAAGGTCGCGCAACGGCTGGAGACGGAAGCGCGCACGCTGGAGAAGCTGCTCGGCTCCGGCGCCGGCGGCGCCTATCCGCCGGTGCTCGACGCGATCGTCGCCGCGCGCGGCTACGAGACCGCGCTCGGCGCGGCGCTCGGCGACGACCTCGACGCCTCGACGGCCGCAGGCGCGCCGGCGCGCTGGGCCGGC
>JAGWRL010000144.1 GCA_028876585.1 Pseudomonadota bacterium
CTACGAGGTGGTCTACGCCGACGAGGCGACCAAGCGCGATCCGCGCTTCGTCATCAACGCGCAGAACTGCGTCCACTGCAAGACCTGCGACGTGAAAGACCCGGCGCAGAACATCACCTGGGTTCCGCCCGAAGGCGGCGGCGGGCCGAATTATCAGGACATGTGAGGGCGGCGCATCGCGCCACCAACCCCTCATGGCGAGACGCCCGCACCGCGGGCCTCGAACCAAGCTCCAGCTCGCAAGATGAAGAGAATCCCTCAACTTCGGATCATGCTGAAGATTCCAACCGCCAGTTGAAATAGCGCGCTTTGGCCAATGGCTATAAAGTAGGCGTCCGGGGGCGAACGTGGATGCGTATGATCCGCTAGGGCGAAGGTAAGGCCCACCGCGGTTGCGGCGAGATTGGCGAACATCCATCGTCGGGGCGGCGACTGGCTCGCAAACCAACCCCACGGCGAAAGAACCCTGAAGAACACCGGAGTCGCAAGCAAGGCGTAGAGCGTGATCCACACGTCTGGCCAATCTAAGCTCATGGCAATCTCCGAAACCGCAGACGCGCTTTGATCCCGCTTAGGTGGTTACGGGACGGCGCGTCGCAAATTTTGCAGCACCGCGAACGTCCGCAACCGAAATTCCACCCCCCCTCACACCCCCAGCAGCGCGCCGTAAACCTCCAGCGTGTCGGTGGTCATCTGCTCCAGCGAGAAATGGCGCTCGACGTGGGCGCGGGCGCGGCGCGCCATGGCGTCGCGCGCGGTCGCGCCCAGGCTCAGCGCCGCCTTCAGCGCCTCGGCCAGCGCGTCGGCGTCGCCGGCGGGGATGCGCCAGCCGGTGCGCGCTTCCGGACCGACGTCGGGCGGCGCCAGCACGGTTTCCGGCACGGCGCCGAGATCGGAGACGACGACCGGCGTTCCCATCGCCTGCGCCTCCACCGCGCTGCGCCCGAACGCCTCCGGCTCAGTCGAGGGCACGGCGACGACGGAGGCGGCGAGGAAGGCGGCGGGCATGTCGCGGCAATGGCCGACCCGGCTCACCACGCCCTTGAGCCCCTTGGCCTCGATCAGGCGGTCGATCTCGCGCACATAGCCGTCGCGGCCCTGTGGGTCGCCGGCCAGCACGTAGCGCACGCCTTCCAGATGCAGCTTGGCGGCCGCCTCGATCAGCACGCGTTGGCCCTTCCAGCCGGTCAGCCGGGCGGCCAGCAGCACGACGCGTTCGTGCGGCGCGACGCCCCAGGCCTCGCGCAATTGCGTGACGCGGGCGGGATCGACGGCGCCGGCGGAGAAGGCGCTGAGATCGGAGCCGCGATGGATCACCCGCAATTTGTCGCGCGCGAAGGGATAGAGCTTTTCAATCGCCCCGGCGGTGTAATGCGAATTGGCGATGACGGCGTCGCCGCGCGCCATCACCGAGTTGTAGCGCAGCTTCAGCGCCGAATTGCCGGCATAGGCGCCGTGATAGGTGGTCACCAGCGGCCGCTCGACGATGCGCGCCGCCCCCAAAGCCACCCAGGCCGGGGCGCGCGAGCGGGCGTGCACGACGTCGACCCGCTCGTCGACGATCAGCCGCGCCAGCTTGCGCACGTTGTAGAGCATCCTCAGCGGGTTCTTGGCGGCGGCGGGAAACGGCAGCCAGACGCCGCCCAAAACCTGCAAATCGCTGACCAGCCGGCCGCCGTCGCAGGCCACCAGCGCCCGCCCGCCGGCGCGCACGATGGCGGCGGCGACGTCGAGCGTGGTGCGCTCCGCCCCGCCCGCGTCGAGCCGCGGCAGGATTTGCAGCACGGTGCGGCCGGCCAGGCTCGGCCGGGTTTGCGCGAAGGCGCGGGTTGCGGCCATCATCGGGCGCGGCCGGGCGCGGACGGCTTGCGGGCCGGGTCGGGCCGCGTCACGCTGGTCGCGGAACGTGTGAATCGAATCATGGGAGCCATGAAAGCGTGGATAGCGGAAAACCGCAATTTCTCGACATCGGCGAAGCTGTGGATTCGGGCGAAGCTGTGGATTCGCGCCGGATCGCCTATCGGGCGCGTCCCGGCGCGAAACCGCCGGGGGTGATTTGGCTCGGCGGCTTCAAGTCGGACATGGAATCGACCAAGGCGCTGGCGCTCGACGCCTATTGCGCCGAGCACGGCCGCGCCTGCCTGCGGTTCGACTATTCCGGCCACGGGATTTCCGGCGGCGATTTCGAGCGCGGAACCATCGGGCGCTGGCTGGAGGAAAGCCTCGCCGTGATCCGCGCCGTCTCGACCGGGCCGCAAATCCTCGTCGGCTCGTCGATGGGCGGCTGGATCGCGCTGCTGGTCGCGCGCGAACTCGCCGCGCGGGGCGAAACCGAGCGGCTCGGCGGGCTCGTGCTGATCGCCCCGGCCGTCGATTTCACGCAAGCGCTGCTATGGCCGCGCCTGCCCGAGGAAGCGCGGGCGGCGATCCTGCGCGAGGGCCGCTACGAGCGCCCCTCCGCCTATTCGCCGCAGCCCTATGTCTACACCCGCGCATTGATCGAGGACGGGCGCCGGCATCTGCTGCTCGGCGCCAGCGTGCGCGCCCACGCGCCGGTGCGCATCCTGCAAGGCATGCAGGACCCCGACGTGCCCTACGCCCACGCGATGACGCTGGTCGAGCATATGGCGATGGACCCGGTGACGCTGACGCTGGTGCGCGACGGCGACCACCGGCTGTCGCGCGCGCAGGACGTCGCGCTGCTGATCGAGGCGGTGGAGGGGTTGGCGGCGGGAGAAAAAGCCTGAGTCACGCCGCGAGACAGCGTCGAAGCGTGGCGGGTCTCGCCCCGCGTCGTTACGACGATCACCTTGTCGCCCCGCAACCTCGCGGCTATAAGCGCGCCGCTTTCCCGATAAACCGCTGACAAGAGAACCCGATGGCCCTCGAACGCACTTTTTCCATTCTGAAGCCTGACGTGACGCGCCGCAACCTCACCGGCGCCGTCAACGCGCGGATCGAAGCGGCGGGCCTGCGCATCGTCGCGCAGAAGCGCGTGCATATGTCGCGCGCGCAGGCCGAGACCTTTTACGGCGTGCATCGCGAGCGGCCGTTCTTCGGCGAACTGGTCGAGATGATGACGGCCGCGCCCGTCGTCGTGCAGGTGCTCGAAGGGGACAACGCGATCGCCAAATATCGCGAAGTGATGGGCGCCACCAACCCGGAAAAGGCCGCCCCCGGCACGATCCGCAAGGATTTCGCGCTGTCGATGGGCGAGAATTCCGCGCACGGGTCGGATGCGCCGGAGACGGCGCGCCAAGAGATCGCGCAATGGTTCTCCGGCAACGAGATCGTCGGCTGAACTGACCCCGCGGGCCGCGCCGTTAAACGATCGGAATCTCGATCAGGCTCGGCCCGTCCCGCGTCACCGCTTCCGCGAAAGCCGCCAACACGGCTTCGCGCGTCCCCGCCAACCTATGCGGCACGCCCATCGAGGCCGATAGCGCGGCGAAATCGATCGCTGGATCGACCGTCTCCATGCCGACGAACCGGCCCGCCACCGCGTTGGCATAGCCAAGCGAGCGCGCCACGTTCTGCAACACGCCGTAACGGCGGTTGTTGAACACCACGAAGATCACGCGCGCCTTGTAGTGGGCGGCGCTCCACAGCGCCTGCGGCGAATACATCGCGCCGCCGTCGCCGACGAACGACACCACCCAATCGCGCATCGCCAGCGCCGCGCCGACCGCGGCGGGCATGTTGCAGCCGAGCACGCCGCCGCGCGCGAAAAAATAGCGGCCCGGTCGCGTGCTCATCAGATCCTGCACCGCGCCGAAGGTGGCGGCCGAATCGTTGGCGATCAGCGCGCCCGGCGGCGTCGCGTCGAGGGCGGCCAGCACCGCCGCGTCGGCGCTGATCGGCGCGCCGGTCTCGCTGAGGATTTTCGCGCGCAACGCCGCGTTGGACTGGGCGCGCCGCGCCGCCATCGCGGCGATCCGCGCGGCGGTGCGCTCGTGATTGCCGGTAGTGCGCAGCACGAAACCGGCCTCCGCCAGCGTCGCGCCGATGTCGCCGAGCAGCGCCATGTCGGCGGCGCGCTCGCGCCCGAACGCTTGCCCGTCGTCGGCGACATGCAGGAAGGCGACGCCGTCGGGCACCGGCTGTTCGCTTCGATAGGGATAGGCGACGAAGGCGCGCCCGCCCACCAGAACGATCGCCTGCGCGTCCTTGAACCGCTCGCGCATCCAGGCGAAATCCGGCTTCATCACGCCGGCCCAGCAGGGATGGGTCGAGGGGAAGGCCGTGCGCGAGGTGAGTTGCGCCCCCATGACCGGAAAGCCCGCGCTCTCGGCGAAAGCGACGATCCCCATGCTGGCGCTGGGCGCGAGATCGTCGCCGAGCAGCACGAACACCTTGTCCGGGTCGAGCCCGGCGAGCCGTTCGCCGAGCTTGCGCGCGTCGGGCGAGGGGCCGAGTCTGGGCGGCTTCGAGGCGGGCGGAATGGGGCCGGCGACCTCTTGATCGAGCACGTCCATCGGCAGCGACAGAAACACCGGGCCGCATGGCGGCGTGCGCGCGATGGCGAAAGCGCGGCGCAAAGCCTGGCCGACGTCCTCGCCGCGCCGCACCTCGCGCGCCCATTTGACCACCGGGCTCGCCAGCGCGACCAGATCGCCGGAAAGCCACGGCTCGGTCATCAGATGGCGGGTGTCCTGCTGGCCGGCGGTGACGACCAGCGGCGTCTCGCTCGCCTTCGAGGCGACCAGCACGCCCATCGCGTTGCCAAGCCCGCCCATCGCGTGCAGATTGACGAAGCCGACCTTGCCGGAAGTCAAAGCCCAGCCGTCGGCCATGCCGACCGCCGTCGCCTCTTGCAGGCCGAGCACGTAAGTCAGGTCGGGCGCGTCGACGAGCGCGTCCATCAGCGGCATCTCGGTCGAGCCCGGATTGCCGAAAATATGCGTGACGCCTTCGTCGCGCAGAATGTCGATCAATATATCGCGGGCGAGCGGCATGGCGGACTCCATGCTAGGGTTTGACCGCCAAACGCGCCCCCGCGCAACCCCGGAGCCTCGATGTTCGTCCGCGCCCTTTTCGCCCTCGCGCTGCTCGTCCCCCTGCCCGCTCTGGCGGATGCGCTTCCCCCCGGCCTGCAAGCCGCGCTCGACGCGCCGCTGCGCGCGGACAAGAACCGCGCCCGCGACGGTTTCCGCCATCCCGGCCCGGTGCTCGGCTTCTTCGGCGTCAAACCCGACAGCGTGGTGGTGGAGATCGACCCCGGCGCCTCGGGCTATTGGACCGAAATCCTCGCGCCTTTTCTCAAGGACAGGGGCCGTTACATCGCCGCCCTGCCGGAGCCGACCTCCGAGGAAGCCAAGCGCGACGACAAGGGCTTCGCCGACAAGATCGCCGCCGACCCGGCAGCCTATGGCCGCGTCGAGACGAGCCAATTCGCCGCCGACCGCGACGCCATCGCCGCGCCGGGCAGCGCCGATGTCGTGCTGACCTTCCGCAACCTGCACAATTGGATGGCGAAGGGCGAGGCGCCGGCGGCGTTGAAAGCCTTCTTCGCCGCGTTGAAGCCGGGCGGCGTGCTCGGCATCGTCGACCATCGCGGCCTCGACAGCGCGCCGCAGGACCCGCTCGCCAAATCCGGCTATGTCCGGCAGGATTATGCGATCCAGCTGATCGAGGCGGCCGGCTTCAAATTCGCCGGCGCGTCGGAGGCCAACGCCAACCCCAGGGACACCAAGGATTATCCCGTCGGCGTCTGGGCGCTGCCGCCGACCTACCGGCTCAAGGAGGTCGATCGCGCCAAATATCAGGCGATCGGCGAGAGCGACCGTTTCACGCTGAAATTCGTAAAACCGTGAGCGCCTGCGCCATCGCGGCGAACACCGGCCCCCATTCGCCCTCGACGCGCTGACGGAACAGCCGCATCGTCGGATACCACGGCGAATCGTCGCGCCCGCGCAGCCAGCGCCATTCCGAATCGCGCTTCAGCGCCACCCAGACCGGACGCCCGAGCGCGCCGGCGAGATGGGCGATCGAAGTGTCGCAGGTGACGACGACATCGAGGCTCGCCATCACCGCCGCCGCGTCGAGAAAAGCCTGCGCGCCGGCGTCGAAATCGGCCGCCAGCCGCTCGACCGCGAACGCCGGCGGCGCCTGCCAGAGCTGCTCCTCGCCAAAGCCGCGTTGCAGCGAGATCAACCGCACGCCCGCGACGGCGGCGAGCGGAGCCAGCTCGCGCAACGCGAACGAGCGCGCGATATCGGCCTCCGGATTGGCGTTACCCTGCCAGACGCAGCCGATGCGAAAGCCCTGCGGCCCGATCCGCTGCGCCCAGCGCGCGACCCGCTCCGGCTCCGCGAACAGATAGGGCGTGGCGTCGGGCACGCTGTCGAGCCGGGTGGCGAACGCGCGCGGCAGGCTGGAAATGGCGATCTGCGCATCGAATTTGACCTCCGCCGGCTCGCGCTCGAAGATGCGGCCGCCAACGGCGGGGCCGATCAGCCGATGCAGCTTCGCCGGACAGAGGAAGTGCGGCTCGGCCCCGGCGCGCGCCATCAGCGGCAGATATCGCGCGAACTGGATGGTGTCGCCGAGGCCGTGGTCGTTGATGACCAGCACGCGGGCTGGCGGCGCCTGCGGGCCACGCCACAAGGGATAGCGCACGCCGAGCGCCTGCGCGATCGACTTGCCCTCGATCCAGCGCGCCTCATAGCCCTCCCAGCCGCGCTCGAAATCGCCCTGCATCAGGTCGAGGCAACCGCGCCCGCTGACCGCCTCGCGGCAGCCGAGCGCCACCGCGCGGTCGAACGCGGCGCGCGCCTCGCCGAGCCGGTCGAGCGCACGCAACGCCAAGGCCTGACCGCAGATCGCATCCGCATAGCCGCGCCGCAGTTTCGCCGCGCGGGCGTAGGCTTCCAGCGCCGCGCCGGGCTGGGCCGACTTCAACAGCGCGGTGCCGAGATTGACGGCGGCCTCGGGGAAATTCGGCCGCTGTTTCAGCGCCGCCCGCGCGGCGGCGACCGACTCGTCGAGCCGCCACAAAGCGCGCAGCGCGGCCGAGCGGGTGTTGAGCGCATCGGCGTCGTGCGGCGCGACCGCCAGCCCCGCATCGAGCGCGGCCAGCGCCTCGGCGAAGCGCGCCTCGCGGGTCAGCAGCTTGGCCATGTTGAACCAAGCGACGGCGAGATCGCGCTGCAACCCGACCGCGCGCTGATAGAAGCGCAGCGCGACGTCGGGCCGGCCGCCGCGCTCCAGAATGTAGCCGCCGAGGCTGAAGGCTTGCGCGAAATCGGGCCGCAGCGCCAGCGCCGCGTCGAGCTTTTGCGACGCCTCGGCGTCGCGGCCGCGATCGACCAGACGCCGCGCCTCCTCGTAGAGCGCGGCGGGGTTGTTGGAATCGACGACGTCGAGCATCGCGGGTCTCGCGCGGGAAAAGCCGGACTTCGCCCGGATGAGCTTGCGCCGGCCTTGCCGCGCCGCGATCAGGCCCGGGCAAGGCGACGGGCGCTTGATGCGACGCGACCCCGGAGCCCGACCTTGTCCGACGTCTACCTGTTCCAACTCGCCTCGCAGCGCACCGGCTATCTCTCGGCGCGGCAGACGCTGATCGCCCAGAACGTCGCCAACGCCAACACGCCGGGCTTCAAGGCGCTCGACCTGAAACCGTTCGCCGCGACGCTGGCGGAAACGCAGATGCGCATGTCCGTCACCAATTCCGCGCATCTGACGCCGACCGCGCAGGAACTCGATCCGCCCAAATCGCAGGACAGCAGCGCCGGCACAACCAGCGTTTCCGGCAATTCCATCGATGTCGAAAGCGAGATGGTGCATCTGGGCGAGGTCAACCGCGACTTCACCGAGGCCACCAACATCAAGAAGATCTTCCATCAGATGATGATGCAGGCGCTCAAATAATGGCCAACCTCGATCCGCTGCGCGCTTCGCTTGAGATCGCCGGCTCCGGGCTCACCTCGCAATCGGCGCGGCTGCGCATCATCTCGGAGAACATCGCCAACGCCCAATCGACGGCGACGACGGCGGGCGGCGATCCCTATACGCGCCAGACCATCTCGTTCGAGAGCGCGCTCGACCGCGCCAGCGGCGCCAATCTGGTCAAGGTCAAGCAGATCGGCCGCGATTCCGCGCCGTTCCGCATCGAGCAGGACCCCGGCAACCCCGCCGCCGACGCCGCCGGCTTCGTCAAGCTGCCCAATGTCGACATGCTGACCGAGCTCGCCGACATGCGCGAGGCCAACCGCAGCTACGAAGCCAATCTCCAGGTCGCCAAACAATCGAGCGACCTGATGAGCCAGACAGTCGGGTTGTTGAAGGACATCTGACCCCGCCCACAAAGGAGGCGCACGTGGACGTTACCGCTTTATCATCCGTCGGCGGATTGGGCGCCACCGCGCGCTCGACGCAGGTCGCGCCGAGCGCCGCCGCCAGCGGCCCCTCGTTCACCGAAATGCTGGGCCAGGTGATCGCCGGTGGCGTCAACACGATTCAGGCCGGCGAATCGGCGGCGATTCAGGGCCTCAGCGGCGCGGCGCCGGCGTTCAAGGTGGTCGAGTCGGTGATGGCGGCGCAGCGCACGTTGCAGGAGGGGCTGTCGATCCGCGACAAGGTCGTCTCCGCCTATCAGGAAATCGCGCGGATGACGATCTGACGCCAGCCTCGGACCAACTCGCTCGATTAGGCTCGGCGCCGATCCCCTCAAGGAGTCTCAGCAATGCGTGCGTTGGCGATCGCGGCGACCGGCATGAGCGCGCAGGAGCGCAACATCGAAGTGATCGCGAACAACGTCGCGAACATCAACACCACTGGCTTCAAGCGCTCGCGCGCGGAATTCACCGACCTGATCTATCAGAACGAGCGCCTGCAAGGCGTGGCGAGCCGCGGCAAGGACGCCACCGTGCCCGAGGGCGCGCAGATCGGCCTGGGCGTGCGCACCGCCGCGATCCGCTCGGTCAACATTCAAGGCTCGCTCGCCAGCACCGGCAATTCGCTCGACATGTCGATTAACGGCCGCGGCTGGTTCCAGGTGACGACGCCGGTCGGCGACACGGTCTACACCCGCGACGGCGCCTTCAACGTCAACGCGCTGGGTCAGTTGGTCACCGGCGACGGCCTGCTCATCACCCCCAACATCGTGGTGCCGATCAACGCCACCGCAGTGAACGTCAGCCAGTCCGGCCTCGTCACCGCCACGGTCGCCGGCCAGCCGCTGCCGCAGACGCTGGGCCAGTTGACGCTCGCCAATTTCGTCAACGAGGCCGGCATGATGGCGCTCGGCGGCAATCTGTTCCAGCAGACGGCGGCCTCCGGCCCGCCCAATGTCGGGGTGCCCGGCGACGTCGCGTTCGGCGTCATCCAGCAGGGCTATCTGGAATCCTCCAACGTCGATCCGGTCTCGGAGATCACCAACCTCATCTCGGCGCAACGCGCTTATGAGATGAACTCCAAGGTCATCCAGGCGGCCGACCAGATGTCGGGCACCATCTCCAACATGCGCGCCTGATGTCGGCCCGGCTCCTCCTCCTCGCCTGCGGCGTCGCCCTCGCGCTCGCCTCCCCCGCCACGGCGACGGAGATGCGCGCGCCCTCCCCCAAGGCGATCATTTATCCCGGCGAAATCATCACCGAAGACAGATTGGAAGACTCGCCGCTCGCGCCGCCGACCTACGGCGGCCCGGTGGCGCTGGCGCCCGAGGACGTGCTCGGCATGATGGCGACGCGCACGCTGCTGCCCGGCCGCTCGATCCCGATGTCGGCGCTTTCGCCGCCGCGCGTCGTGCGCGCCGGCGCGCCGGTGAAAATGCTCTATATCGACGGTGCGCTCACCATTGTCACCGCCGGCTCGGCGTTGCAAGACGGCGCCGTCGGACAGACGGTCAAGGTGCGCAACGACGACAGCGGCGTCACGGTGTCGGGACGGGTGCGCGGCGACGGCTCGGTGATGGTGAGCGGCGGATGAGACGCGCCCTCGCCATATTGCTGTTGGCGCTGGCCTTCGTGGCGCAAGCGGGCGCGGCGGTGCGCATCAAGGACACGACCTCGCTGCGCGGCGCGCGCGACGCCCAGTTGGTTGGTTACGGCCTCGTGATCGGCCTGCAAGGCACCGGCGATTCGCTGCGCAACGCGCCGTTCACCGATCAGGCGCTGCAATCCATGCTCGAACGCCTCGGGCTGGCGATGCGCGGCTCTTCGCTGCGCAACAAGAACGTCGCCGCCGTGATCGTCACCGCCGACCTGCCCTACGGCATGGACGCCGGACAGCGGCTCGATGTGACGGTCTCCTCGCTGGGCGATTCCACTTCGTTGATGGGCGGCACGCTGCTGCTGACCCAGCTCACCGGCCCCGACGGGCTGCCGCGCGCCAGCGCGCAGGGCGCCGTCACCGTCACCGGCTTCGACGCCGTCGGTCAGGCCGAAACCGTCAGCCAGGGCGTGCCGACCGCCGGCCGCATTCCCAATGGCGGCATCGTCGAGTCGCCGATCGAAGGCCCGGTCGATGAAATGCGGATGTTCCTCGAACTGCGCAATCCCGACTATAAAACAGCCATGCGCATCCTCGACGCCATCAACGCCTTTTCGCAAAGGGTCTATCACAAGCCGATCGCGTTCGAGCGCGACGCGCGCTCGGTTGAACTGCTGCGCCCCGGCAATGTCAGCACGCCGCGCCTGATGTCGCAGATCGGCGAGTTGATGATCGACCCCGACACTGCCGCGCGGGTGGTGGTGGATTCGCGCACCGGGACGGTGGTGATCGGTCAGGATGTGCAGATCTCGACGGTCGCGGTCACGCATGGCACGCTCAACGTGCGCATCACCGAGGCGCCGCAGGTCTCGCAGCCCGCGCCGCTCAGCGACGGCAAGACCGTGGTGACGCCGAGCACGCAGGTAAACGTCAACGAAGCGGGCGGCCCCGTCGCCATCGTCGCCGGATCGAGCCTGCGTTCGCTGGTCGCCGGCCTCAACCGGCTCGGCGTCAAGCCGAGCGGCGTGATCGCGATCCTGCAGGCGATCAAGTCGGCCGGCGCGCTGCAAGCCGATCTCGTCGTGCAATAGCGTCAGGCCGGGATAAGCCTGCGCCCCTAACCTTTGCCGCATGATCCCGATCCGCACATGGGGCGCCGCGCTTGCCCGTTTGGCCGCAGCGACAGCGTTAACGAGCCTCCTCGCCCCCGCGCTCGCGGCGGCGCAGGACGCGGCGAAGCCCAAGGCCGCGCCCGTCGGCGAGCATTCCGCCGATAGCGAAATCTCGCGCTATTGCTCGGCCATCGAACCAAACGCCGGCGAAGCGCGCGCCACCTATCAACTCAGGCGCCTCGCCGACCTTCAGGCCCAGGTGCGCGAAGAGGTCGAGAAGCTTGAAGCCAAGGAAAGCGCGGCGCGCGAGTGGGTCACCAAACGCGAGACGATGATGAAGAGCGCCACCGACGACGTCGTCGCCATCTACGGCAAGATGGCGCCGGAAGCGGCCGCGCCGCAGCTCGCGGCGATGGACGACAATATCGCCGCGGCGGTGCTGGCCAAGCTCAACCCGCGCGTCGCCGGCGCCATTCTGGCGGAGATGCAATCCGATCGCGCGGCCAAACTGTCGCTGCTGATCGCCGGCGCCTCGCCCGGGGACAAATCATGAGCCGGCTGGCGCGCTTCTCCCCCCTCGCCCTCATCGCCTGTCTCGCCGGTTGCAGCGCGCCGAAGGATTTCATGCGCGCGCCCGATCTTTCGGCGGTCGGCACCGGAATCGCGGAAAGCTCGCCCGACGCCGCCATCGAATTGCCGGCGGTGGCGAACGCGGTGGCGACGCCGCGCGCGCTAAACCTCTACACCGATCAGCGCATCACCCATGTCGGCGACATCCTGACCGTCAATATTGCGATCAACGACAAGGCCGTGGTCGGCAATTCGTCGGGTCGCAACACCACCTCGAACGGCACGCTCGGCTTCGACTGGACCTTCTCGCCGCCGACCTACAGCGCCGGCGGCGCCGCGGGCATGTTGCCGTCGACTTCGCTAAACTACAAGCACGACTTCAATTCGCTCTCCAACCAGCAGGGAGCCGGCAACATCAACCGCTCCGAGCAAATCCAACTCTCCGTGCCGGCCATCGTCACCAGCGTGCTGCCGAACGGCAATCTCGTCATCAAGGGCTCGCAGGAGGTGCGCATCAACTACGAGCTGCGTCAATTGACCATCGCCGGCCTGGTGCGCCCCTCCGACATCTCGCGCGACAACACCGTCGCCTACGACCGAATCGCGGAGGCGCGCATTTCCTATGGCGGGCGTGGCCGTCTGACGGAGGCGCAACAACCCGGCTGGGGCCAGCAGGCCTACGACCTCGCCAAGCCGTTCTGACGGGAGCCCGCGCCATGGCCAATCCGGCGTCTGCGTCCGCTGCGAAGAAGAAATCCTCCTTCATGTCGACGCTGATCGAGTGGATCGTCGTCACGCTGATCGCCGGCGGCGCCGGGTTCGCGCTGACGGCGATGAACCCCGTGCAGACCGGCCCCGAGACCAGCGCCGCCGACAAACCGCCGCCGGGCAAGCTGGCGCCGGAAAAAAGGGAAAGCGAAAAGAAAGATGTCGCCGCCGCATGCGCCCCTGGCGGCCCCAGCATGATTGATCTGCCGCCGATCATCACCAACATCGCCAATCCCGCCGACACCTGGGTGCGGCTCGAAGGCTCGATCGTGTTTGATCCCAAGGCCGTGCCGCACCCGGAAGTCGTGGCCGCCGAAATCGCCACCGACGAGATGGCCTATCTCCACACCGTCACCATCAACCAGTTGCAGGGCCCCATCGGTCTGGAGAACATCCGGCAGGACCTGCGTGATCGCGCGATGGTCCGCTCCAACGGCAAAGTCACCGACCTGTTGCTGAAAACCCTGGTGTTGCAATGAGCCGCCTCGCGCTCGCCGCCGGCCTCTGGCTCGCTTTCGTCACGGCGGCCACGGCACAGTCGATCGATCTGGGCGCGCTGATTCCCTCTGGCGGCGCTTCGGCGACCGGCCGGGTCATCCAGATCGCGGCCATTCTCACCGCGCTGTCGATCGCGCCCGGCCTGCTCATCATGGTGACGAGCTTCACCCGCTTCATCGTCGCCCTGTCGTTTCTGCGCTCCGGACTGGGGCTGCAAAGCTCGCCGCCCAACATCGTGCTCACCTCGCTGGCGTTGTTCATGACGCTGTTCGTCATGCAGCCGACCTTCGACCGCGCCTGGCGCGAGGGCCTGCAACCGTTGATGAACGACACGCTGCCGCAGGACAAGGCGCTCGCCGCGATCGCCCAGCCGTTCCGCGATTTCATGCTTGCGCAGGTGCGCGAAAAGGACATGACGCTGTTTGAGAATCTCTCGCGGGGACAGCTCGACATCAAGGACCGTTCGACCGTGGACCTGCGCGTGTTGATCCCGGCATTCATGATCTCCGAGCTGCGGCGCGGCTTCGAGATCGGCTTCATGATCGTGCTGCCGTTTCTGGTGATCGACCTGATCGTGGCGACGCTGACCATGTCGATGGGCATGATGATGCTGCCGCCGACGGTGCTGTCGCTGCCCGCCAAACTGCTGTTTTTCGTCATGGTCGACGGCTGGAACCTGCTGGTCGGCAGCCTCGTGCGCTCGGTCTCGTGACCACGCGAGCCTCAGGCAAGGCTGCGGGTGTTCCCTTGAGCCGACAAAGTTGGAGCTGACGCGTCATGAGCATTCTGAACACCTCGTTGTCGGGCATGTTGTCCAACACCAACTGGCTGACAGCGATCGCGCAGAACGTCGCCAACGCCAACACGCCCGGCTACAAGAACGTCCAGACCTACTTCTCCGCGCTGGTGAATTCGTCGCAGAACTTCGACTCCCAGTTCTCCGGCGTCGCGGCCAGCACCAGGCCGCTGAACTCGTTGCAGGGACAGGACATGCAGACCTCTTCCACCACCGATCTCGCGGTGCAGGGCGCCGGCTACTTCCTGGTCTCCAATTCGTCAGGCAACATCTATCTCACCCGCAACGGTTCGTTCGTGCCCGACGCGTCAGGCAACCTTGTCAACGCCGCCGGATATTATCTGATGGGCACGCCCGTGGGGCAGCAGGGCGTCGCGCTCAACTCCCTGTCCGGGCTGGTCAAGATCAACATCGCCAGCGGCGGCGACGCCTCGATCGCCTCGACCGCCGCCACGCTCACCGCCAACCTGCCCTCCAACGCCGCCGCCGTGACCGGGTCCACGCCGGCGAGCAACAGCGCGTCGTCCCAATTCACCGCCGAAACTTCGCTGGTCGCCTATGATAATCTTGGCAGCGCCCACACCATCAACATCTATTTCACCAAGACGGCGACCAGCACCTGGCAGGCGACTGCCTATGACGCCAGCGGCGCGGCGACCGGCGGCGGCTTCCCGTACAGCTCCGGACCATTGGCGACGCAAACCCTCACCTTCAATCCCAACAACGGCCAACTCTCAAGCGGCTCTCCGATGAGCCTGACCGTGCCGGGCGGGCAGAACCTGACGATCGATTTGAGCCAGACGACGCAGCTCGCCTCCAACTTCGCGGTGACATCAGTCAACATCAACGGCAATGCGCCGGGCACAATCACCAACGTGACGGTTGGACAGGACGGCACGCTGTCATTCGACTACGGCAATGGTTCCTCGACGCCAGTCTATAAGGTGCCGCTCGCCAAAGTGGCGAGCCCGGACAATCTCAATTCCGTGCTCGGCGACGCCTTTCAGGCCAATCCTGTTTCCGGCGCGCCGCAGGTCGGGATCGCGGGGACCGGCGGCCTTGGCACCATCAACTCCAGCGCGCTCGAACAATCGACCGTCGACCTCGCCACCGAATTGACCGACATGGTGCAGGCGCAGAGCAGCTATGAGGCCAACTCGAAGGTGTTCCAGTCCGGCGCGAAAATCCTCGACGTGCTCAACAATATCCAAGCCTAGTCGCATCCGCCGCTCGTGAGACAAAACTATGTCGCTGTCCGCCGCTTTCGACATCATCAACTCCTCGTTCCGCGCGATCGGAACCCAGAGTTCGACGATCGCGTCAAATATCGCCAACTCGAACACCGCGCGTTACTCGCGTCAGTTGGCGCGGCCCGTCACCGACCCGTTCAACGGCGTCGCCGTCTATTCGATCTCGCGCGAGGCTGACAGCGCGCTGGCGGCGCAACTCAATGTCGCAACCTCAGATTCCGCAGCGCAAAGCGCAATTTCCGCCGGTGTTGGCGCCTTGGCGCAGACCGTAAGCGATTCCTCAAGCGCGACATCGGCGGGCGCGCTGCAAAACGGCGCGTCCCCGTTCGCGCTATTGGCGAATTTCCGCGTCGCACTTTCGACCTACCAAGCCCAACCTACAAGTTTGACCGCGGCGCAGGCGGCCGTCACCGCGGCCAAGAGCGTCGCTACGTCACTGAACGCGGGCGCCAGCGCCGTCACGCAAGTCCGCAGCCAGGCGGACCAGGCCATTGCGCAGGCCGTCGGGACAGTGAACACGCTGCTCGGTCAATTTCAGACGGTCGATAATTCCGTCGTGTCCGGCCTCGCCAGCGGCGCCAATGTCGGGGCTCTGCAAGACAAGCGCGACGCCCTTGTGACGCAAATCGCTCAGCAAATAGGTGTGTCGACCTTCGTCAATGGCAATGGGTCGATGTCGATCTTCACTGACAGCGGCGTGACCCTCTATGAGAACGCCCCCTCCAATATCACATTCGCCCCGAGCGGCACGCTCGGCCCGAACCAGACTGGCGCGCAGGTCTACGTCAACGGCGCGCCCTTGACGGGCCCTTCCCTCAACACGCCGCTGCAATCGGGCGCCATCGCCGGCCTGATCCATCTGCGCGACACGATCGCCCCGCAATATCAATCACAGCTCGATCAGGTCGCCGGAAACCTCATCACGGCCTTTCAAGAGACCGACCAATCCATCACGACACCGGGCCTGCCCCCTTTGCCGGGTCTGTTCACCACGCCTGGGGCCACCTCCGTCCCGCCGAGCCCGACCTGGACCGGCGTCGCCAACGCGATCACGATCAATCCCAACGTCGACCCGGCGCAGGGTGGCAACGCCTTCCTGCTGCGCGATGGCGGCATCTCGGACACGGCGAACCAGAACTACACCTACAACCCTTCGGGACAGGCGGGCTACACTAACCGGTTGAGCCAGATGATATCGGCGTTGACGAGCCCGATGAGCTTCTCGTCCAATGCGGGACTGGGCGCGTCGGCTTCGTTGACGGATTATGCGAGCGCCTCAGTCAGTTGGCTGCAAGGCGCCAATCAACAGGCCTCCGGCGCCGCCGCCTATCAAAACTCGCTGCAGACGCAGGCCTCCTCGGCGCTGAATAATGCCACCGGGGTCAACCTCGACACCGAACTCACCAATATGCTGACCATCGAGAGCAGCTACACCGCCTCCGCAAAATTGATGACCACAGTCAGCGGAATGCTCAAAACCCTCGTCAACGCGGTCTGAACGCCATGTCCGTATCCAACGTCTCCTCCTCCTATCTCGCCAGCGCCTTGCTTCCCGCCGTGCGCCAGGCTCAGACGCAACTCGCCACGCTTGAGGTCGAATCCTCCACCGGACAATATGCGGATCTTGGGCTGCAACTGGGAACACAGTCCGGCTATGAACTCTCTCTGAGAGCGCAAGACGATCTGCTGCAAGCCCTGACCACGGCAAACGGGATTACGCAGACCAACATGTCGACGTCGCAGACCACCTTGTCCGCCATTCTATCCAGCGCCGACGATTCCGCGGCGAGCCTTCTCACCTACGCCTCAACAAACAACAGCAGCGCGTCGTTGCAATCGCTGGGGCAGAGCCAGTTGGGCCAGCTCATCGCGCTGGGAAATACGACTTCCAGCGGCAGTTATGTCTTTGCGGGCGCGAATTCCAGCGTCGCTCCCCTGAATGACTTCTTCTCGACGCCAACGTCGAACGCAAAATCGGCGATCGACAGTGCGTTTCAATCTTATTTCGGCTTTTCCGTCGGCGCGCCGCAAGTCGGCGGCATCACCGCGACACAGATGCAGGGCTTCCTTTCCGGACCCTTTGCGGACCAGTTTCAAGACCCGAATTGGGGTTCCAACTGGTCCAACGCCGCAGACACCAATGTCACGTCTGAAATCTCGCCTGGAAATCGCATCGCAACTTCGACCAACACCAACACTGATGGCTTCCGACAACTCGCGCAAGGTTACGCGATGCTGAGCGAATTCGGCGGCATCGGATTGAACGCCAGCGCTGAGCAGTCGCTGGCGCGGACGGCGTCGAACACGGTCGCCAGGGGTGCCTCAGCGATCATCCAAACCCAGGCGCAGCTAGGCGAAGCGCAAACGCAGGTCACCCAGGCCAGCGACAACATGAAGAGCCAAATGTCCCTGTTGCAATCGCAGATCAGTCGCACCGACAGCGTCGATCCAGCCCAGGTGGCTACCGAGCTCACAACACTCACCACGCAACTTCAGTCCGCCTACCAGCTAACGGCGAAGATCAACTCCCTCAGTCTGGCGCAGTATCTGTAGGTTAAGAAGGGCGCTTGTCGATGTATGAATTCGCCTATAACGAGATCGTGGAGGAATCTTCACGCTCCATGCGCGCCCAGGAGGCGCGCGCGCTCGACCGCGTGATTGCGATGTTGCACGAAGCTCAATCAAACGGGGCGCGGTCGCGACAGGGCGTCAACGCCCTGTACCAACTCAGGACGCTCTGGACAGTCTTTCTCGACGATCTTAACGGATCGGAGAACGCGCTGCCTGACACTTTGCGCGCCCGGCTGATCTCGATTGGCATCTGGGTGATCAAGGAGATCGAGCGGCTTCGCAATGGCGAGGTCACCGATATGGCGCCGCTGATCGAGATCAATCAGATCATTCGCGACGGTTTGAACTGAGGTTGACATGAACATAACGCTGAGAGCTGGCGAACGCATATATATCAACGGCGCCGTGCTTCGGGTGGACCGCAAGGCGACGCTCGAACTGATGAACGACGCGACCTTCCTGCTGGAGACACATGTCATGCAGGCGCAGGACGCGACCACACCGCTGCGGCAGATCTACTTTGTCGTGCAAGTGATGTTGATGGACCCCGCTTCGGCGCGCGCCACGACGCAGCTTGCCGCCTCGTTGATCGCCAAGGCGCAAGAGGCTTTTGACTCCGCGCAAATCCGGCGCGGCCTCGAGAGCGTGTCTGACTTCATCGGCCGCACGCGCTACTTTGAGGCGATGAAGGCGCTGCGGGTGATGTATCCGCTGGAGCAGGCGGAGATGTTTCCCGCCGGCGACGCCCACACTTCCCATGCAGCCTGAGGCGTGAGCGATGACGTCCCCAATATCTCCCATTTCGACGCCCTCGACGACCACCGGCGCGGCTTCGACCTCGCAGGCGGCGGGCGCGGTCACCAATGCGCTGAGCTACAACGATTTCATCACGTTGCTGATGACGGAACTGCGGCATCAAGACCCAACCCAGCCGATGGATCCGACGGCGATGGTGTCGCAGCTCGCCACCGTGTCGCAGGTTGGCCAGTCGGTGCTGACCAACCAGAAGCTGACCTCGATGTTGACCACGTCGGCGCTGACCCAGGCTGAAATGATGATCGGGCAGACCGTCACCTCGACCGATGGCCAAACCTCCGGCGTCGTCGGCTCTGTCACCGTTTCGAGTTCGGGAACCACGGCGACGCTGACCAACGGCGCGACGATCCCGCTCGGCACGGGCGCGACCGTCCAGTGACCGAGGGCGATGTCCTCGATCTGGTGCAGATGGCGATCTGGATGGTGATTGTCGGCGCCGGGCCGGTGGTGATGGCGTCGATGGTGGTCGGGGTCGCGATCGCGCTGTTGCAGGCGTTGACGCAGGTGCAAGAGATGACGCTGACCTTCGTGCCGAAGATGGTGGTCGTGTTCATCGTCTTCAGCCTGACGGCTTCGTTCATGGGCGCGCAGTTCTATGTGTTCACTGAACGCGTCTACGCGCATATCGAACACGGCTACGACAGATGAGCATCACGCGATAGCTTCGCGCAAGCGGCGTGCCCGATCCTGGCGCGACAGCGTCCTTGGGGAGTCCGCCTTTGTCGATGACGTCGGTTCCGGCCAATTCCGCCTCACGCGGAGGCTCCGACATCGGCTTCGCCATCGGCATCGTGATGGTGCTGTGCCTGTTCTTTCTGCCCGTTCCCTCGGTGCTGATCGACTTTGGGCTGGCGCTGTCGATCGCGCTCTCCGTGCTCATCCTGATGGTGTCGCTCTGGATTCAGAAACCGCTGGAATTCTCGGCGTTTCCGACCGTACTGCTGGTCGCCACCGTGCTGCGGCTGGCGCTCAACATTTCCACGACACGGCTTATTCTCGCGCACGGCAGCAACGGCTCGACGGCGGCGGGCTATATCATCGCCGGCTTCGCGCAGCTGGTGATGGGCGGCGACTTCGTCATCGGCATCATAGTCTTTCTCATCCTCGTCACCATCAACTTTCTCGTCATCACCAAGGGCGCGACGCGTATCGCGGAGGTGGGCGCGCGCTTCACGCTTGACGCCATTCCCGGCAAACAGATGGCGATCGACGCCGATCTGTCCGCCGGCTTGATTGACGAGAAGATCGCGCAGCAGCGCCGGCGCGAACTCGAGGAGGAGAGCGCCTTCTTCGGTTCGATGGACGGCGCCTCCAAATTCGTGCGCGGCGACGCGATCGCCGGCATCATCATTCTTGGCGTCAATATCTTTGGCGGCATCGTGATCGGCGTCACCCGCCACAGCATGTCGCTGTCGGCGGCGGCGGACGTGTTCACCAAACTGTCGGTCGGCGACGGTCTGGTGTCGCAAATCCCGGCGCTGATCATTTCGCTCGCCGCCGGCTTGCTGGTTGCCAAGGGCGGCGCGCGCGGATCGACGGAAAAGGCGGTGTTCGGCCAGCTCGGCTATTATCCGACTGCGCTGTTCATGTCGGCTTCGCTGATGGTGATCCTGGGCGTCATCCCCGGCCTGCCGCTGTTGCCGTTCGCAGCCCTTGGCGGGTTGCTGGCGTTCGTCGGCGTGGCGATCCCGGCGCAGGCGCGCAAGCGTCAGGCGGTCGAGACGGCTGCGCTGGCGGCGCAGGAGGAGCGCACCCGCACGGAGGCGCGCGCGTCAATCAAGGAGCAGTTGAAGCCGGTCGAGGTCGAGCTGTGCTTCTCCAAGGAGCTGGCGGCGACCTTGCTGTCGCAGCACGGCGAGATCGCCAATCGCGTGGCGAAGATGCGGCGCAAGTTCGCGCGCGAATATGGCTTCGTGGTGCCGGAGATCCGGCTCACCGACGAGATCAACGCGCCGCCGAAGACTTATCAGATCCGATTGCACGGCACGGTGGCGGCGACGCAGGAATTGCGGGTGCACGACATGCTGGTCGTCATCGGCGACGGCCGCAAACCCTCGACGCCGGGCGACGAGGTGCGCGAGCCCGCCTTCGGCATGAAGGCGATGTGGATTCCCGAATCGCTCGCCGCCGACGCGCGGCGCGAGGGTTTCCGGCCTATCGACCCGACATCGGTGATGCTGACGCATCTGTCGGAGACGATCCACAACAATCTGGCGCGCCTGCTCTCCTACAAGGACATGCGCGGGCTGCTCGATCGGTTGGAGCCGGAATACAAGCGGCTGCTCGACGACATCTGCCCGGCGCAGATTTCGCATTCCGGCCTGCTCGCCGTGTTCAAGCTGTTGTTGTCGGAGCGGGTGTCGATACGCAACATCAACCTCATTCTGGAGGCGATCGCGGAGATTGCGCCGCATATCCGGCGGCCGGAGCAGATCGTCGAGCATGTGCGGGTGCGCATCTCGCAGCAGATTTGCGGCGCGATCCTGGATCAGGGCGTGCTGAAGGTGCTGCGGCTCGGCAATCGCTGGGACATGGTGTTTCATCAGAGCCTGAAGCGCGACGCCAAGGGCGAGGTGGCGGAGTTCGACATCGACCCGCGCCTGATGGAGGAGTTCGCGACCCAGGTTTCGGCGGCGATCCGTAAGCGGCTGGAGGAAAAGCATGTCTTCGCCGTGGTGACGACCGCCGAGACCAGACCGTTCGTGCGCATGATCATCGAGCGCATGTTCCCGACCCTGCCGGTGCTCAGCCAGCTCGAAATCGCCCGCGGCGTTGAGGTGCGTTCGCTCGGCGTGGTCGCCTGAATGGCGGCCGCCGAGTTCATTTTCGTGGTGTTCTTGTTGTTCTGCCGCATCGGCGCTTGCCTGATGATCGCGCCCGGCGTCGGCAATACGCAAATTCCGATGCAGATCCGGCTGTTTGTCGCCATCGCGGTGACGCTGGCGCTGGCGCCGATGTTGTTGGGTCAGGCCAAGGTCGAGGGCCTCGATCCGATTGCGATGACGCGTTACGTCGTGTTTGAATTGCTGGTGGGCGCGCTGATCGGCACGCTGGCGCGGCTATTCTTCTCGGCGCTCGAAACGCTGGCGTTCGCGGCGGCGACAATGCTGGGGCTGGCCAATCCGTTCGGCGTCGAGGTCGATCATAACCAGCAACTGCCGCCGCTGGCGACGTTGCTGTCGCTCGGCGCGACGGCGCTGATTTTCGTGGCGGATTTTCATTGGCAGATCGTGATTGCGATCCTGGATTCCTACCGCGCCTTGCCGTTCGGCGGTGCGTTCGAGGCGCGGCGGTCGTTAGCCGACATCGGCGGCGTGCTGGGTCAATCGTTTTTGATCGCCGCCCGCGTCGCCTCGCCGTTCTTCCTCTATTCGGTCGTGGTCAACTTCGCCTTCGCGCTGATCAACCGGGTCACGCCGTCGATTGCGATCTTCTTCATCGCGCCGCCGTTCATCGCGGCGGGCGGGTTGGTGATGCTCTATTTCGCCATACGGGGCCAGATCGGCGAGTTCATGGCCGCGTTTTCGCAATGGTTGGGATCGGGTTGAGGGGAGCTTGGCGTGCGGCAAAAAATTGAGCGGTTGCGACGGATCGAGCGGCTGCGCAAGCAGATGCACGAGATGTCGACCTGGCGGCTGGCGGTGGTCGCGCATGAGCGCGAGAAGCTGACGGCCTCGCACGCGGCGATGCTTGAGGCGCTCGGCGAAGGGTTGATGGCGTTCGGGCCGGTGGCGATGGCGGGCACGCGGCGGGTGCGCGCGATCGAATTGGAACTGAAAGTGGCCGATGGGGTCGAGAGAGATCTGGAGGCGCGCGTGCTCGAAGCCGGGCGGCTCGCCAAACTCGCCGACCGCAGTCTCGACGCGGCGCGCGACGCATGGCGCGAAAAGGCCGAGCGCGTCAGCTTGCAGGAGCTGATCGACGCCTCGATCGCCAGCGACACAGCCTCGCGCAAGCGATGAGCCGGAGACTGGCGGCCATTCGCTCCGCGAGCATGAAGTCATGAGTCTGGCGCCGCCCACCGATATCGTTCTCGAAGTCGCGCGCGCCGCCGATCCCGCCCGCGCCGCCGCCGTCACCGACCGGCTCAAGGCGCTGGCGCGGCAGGGCGCCGGCTCGCCGCAGGATTTCGCCAGCGCGCTGAACGCCGTGGCCGCCCCGACAGGCGTGCCGCCGCCGCCGCCCGCCGCGCCGGTCTCGCGCGCGAAAACGGCGGCGACCAAGTTGGAATCGGTGATCTTGAGCCAGTTCGTCCAGGAAATGCTGCCGAAGGACGCGCAAAGCGTGTTTGGGCAGGGCTACGCCGGCGACATGTGGCGCTCGATGCTGGCCGAGCGCGTCGCCGACCAGATGGCGGCGTCCGGCCGCATCGGCATCGCCTCGCGCCTGTTCGCCAACAAGGCGCTGTCGAGCAGCGCGCAATTGCTGGCGCCCGACAAGGGGCGCGGGCTCAATCAAGCCCAGGTCACCGAGACCAGCGCCAATCCGCTGTCGGCGGCCAGCGGCGCCGAGATCGAGCGCGGCGGCGTGCTATTCGCGCGGACCCCGTCGATATGAACGCACGTTCGCCCAAGAGCGACGTCAGCACGCTTCCCTTCGTGCTCACCGCCGTCGAGCGGTTGACCGAGGCGGTCGAGAACGAGACGCGCGATCTCGGCGGCGCCGGGCCGGTCGATTACCGCGCCCATAGCCAACGCAAAAGTCAGGGCCTGATGGAGCTGAGCCGGCTCGAACCGACATTGCTCAGCGTGCGCGGCCACCCGCAGATGCGCGCCGCGCTGACCGACCTGCTCGCCAAGCTCGACGCCAACCAGCGCCTGCTGAACGCCAAGCTGCAAGCCGCCCGCACCGTGGCGGAGGTGGTGGCGCGCGCGATCAGCGACGGGCAGTCCGACGGCACCTATTCCGATCAGGTCTGGCTGGAGAACCGGCGGTGATCAAATCTCTGTTCATCGCGGTCTGGTGCTGCCTCGTCATGCTCGGCGCGAGCTTCGCGGCCAATTACGTCGCCAAGATGAAGTCGACCAAGCCGGGCGAGGCCGCCCTGGCCGCCGCGTTCGAGACCCGCAAGAGCCGCGAACTCAGCGTGCCGATCATCCGCGACGGCGCGGTGAAGGGCTATGTGGTCGTCCAGCTCAACTATATCGTCGATCTCGAAGCCGCCAAAAAATTGCAGGCCCCGCCCGAGGCCTATGTCGTCGATGAGACGTTCCAATATATCTACGGCGACGACAAGATCGACTTCGCCCATCTCGACAAGCTCGATCTCGGCAAGATGACCGAGGCGCTGATTCAGCGGGTCAACACGCGGCTGCGCTCCAACGTCATCACCGATATGGGCGTGATCGAATGCAACTTCCTCATCAACAGCGAGGGAACGCCCAAGGGCAAGACTTAAGCCGGCGCCAGCGCGGGAGCCGCGCCCAACGCCCGCTCGACCCAGCGCCCGGCGCGGCGCGACAACGCTATGCTCGGTTGTTCGACCGTCAGGCAAAGGACCTGCGCGACAGCGAGGCTGGCGGGAATGGCGAGATAGAGCCACAGCCCCGGCGCCTGGAATTTCAACACCGCCATCGTCAGCACATGCGAGAGATAGAGGCTGTAGGAAATGCGCCCCAGCCATTGCGCCGGCGCGCTTTCCAGCGCGCGCGAGGTCATCGCGCGGCTGCTGAGGTGGCTGCCGATGATGAAGAAGGCGCCGTAATAGAGATCCTTGCTCCAGACCTGCGCCAGCAGCAGCGCCGCCACCGCCGCCAGCGTCGCCGCCTGCCGGCGGCCGATCCAGATGATCAGCGGCATGAACGGCATCGCCCAGGCTTCGACGAACAGCGACCATGTGACCGGGTCCTGCGGCGCCTGCCGGTTGATCCCCATCAGCGGCTGCCAGAGGTAGTTCGACCACGGCGCCGGGTTCATCGACAGCCAGCCGCCGAACGCCAGACACAGCGCGAACAGCGGCCACAGCCGGACGAACCGGCGCACGAGAAAGCCGAGATAGCGCCCGCGCCAGCCGCGCGTCAGAACGTAGCCGGAGATGACGAAGAACGCCATCACGCAGATATTGGCGAGGCCGATATAGCGCCCATCGCCCGCCGCATTGACGAAATGGGCGAACATCACAAAGGCGGCGAGCACGCCGCGCAAGCCATCGACGCCAGCGACCCGCGCCGGCCCCTCCGCAGACATGCCCTTGACCCGCCGTAAATTGACCTGAGGACAATCTACGGCGCCGGCGGTTAAGCCTTTGCTCAGGCCGTGGCGATGTATTCGCGCAGCGAGTCGCGCTCGTGATTGAGCACGTCGACGTGATTCTTGACCACGTCGCCGATCGACACGATCCCGACCAGCCGCCCGCCCTCGACCACCGGCAGATGGCGGAACCGGCCTTCCGTCATCATGTGCATCAGTTCGTCGACCGCCGTATCCTCGCCGACCGTGGTCGGATTGGCGGTCATGTGCTTGGAGACCGGCTCCGGCAGCGCATCCGCGCCGCGCAGGCCAACCGCGCGCACGATGTCGCGCTCGGAGAGAATGCCAAGCACGGCGCCGGCCGCGTCGGCCACCACCACGGCGCCGACCCGGCGCTTGTGCAGCATTTCGGCGGCGAGGCCCAGGTCGTGGTGCGGCGCGATGGTCAGCACTTCGCGACCTTTATGCTTGAGGATCTGCGCAACGTTCATGCGAACCTCCCTCAATTCGGCCTTCCCATGCAGCCGTTATTCGCTCAGGATGCGCTCGACCGGCGCGGCGTGCAAGGGGCTTGCGTTGCGGAGTTTGCACCAGGGGGAGGATAAAATTTGGGCGTGAGCGGACAGACCAGCGGCGACAGGACCCTGCTCGTCACCGGCGGATCGCGCGGCATCGGCCGCGCCGCCGCGCTGGCGGCGGCCAAGCGCGGCTGGCGGGTGGCGGTGAACTACGTCGGCGACGAAAAGGCCGCGCGTGAGGTGGTCGAGGCGATTCGCGCCGGCGGCGGCGCGGCGGTGGCGCTGCAAGGCGACGTTTCGGTCGAGGCGGACGTGCTGGCGATGTTCGAGGGCGCGGCGCGACTGGGGCCGCTCGGCTGCGTCGTGGTCAACGCCGGCGTGGTCGCCCCGACCGCGCGGCTGACGGAGATGTCGGCCGAGCGGATGCGGCGCGTGTTCGACATCAACGTGCTCGGCTCCTATCTGACGGCGCGCGAGGCGGCGCGGCGGCTGTCGACGCGGCTCGGCGGCCCCGGCGGCGCCGTCGTCGTGGTGTCCTCGGCGGCGGCGCGGCTCGGCTCGCCCAACCTCTATGTCGATTACGCCGGCGCGAAAGCCGCGCTCGACATTCTGGTGAAGGGGCTTTCGATCGAACTCGGCGCCGAGGGCGTGCGCGTCAACGGCGTGCGGCCGGGCCTCATCGTCACCGACATTCACGCCAGCGGCGGCGCGCCCGACCGGGCCGAGGCGCTCGGCGCCACCGCGCCGATGCGCCGGCCGGGCCAGCCGGAGGAAGTCGCGGCCGCGATCGTATGGCTGCTTTCCGACGAAGCCTCCTATGTCACCGGCGCGATGCTGGACGTCTCGGGCGGACGATAAGGGGGGGAAAATGTACAAAGAGAAATTCAATCTGACCGGCTCGCGCGCGCTCGTCACCGGCGGCGGGCGCGGCATCGGGCTGGCCTGCGCGCAGGCTCTGGCCGAGCACGGCGCGGCAATCGTGTTGTGCGACATCGACGCGGCCGTGCTCGCCGAGGGCCAGGCGGCGCTGGCGGCCAAGGGCGTCACAGCGGCGGCGCATCGGCTCGACATCACCAAATCCGCCGATGTGGAGCGCCTCGCCGCCGAACTCAACGCCCAGGCGCCGATCGACATCCTGATCGCCAACGCCGGCATCGCCATGCCCGACAAGCCGGCGGAGGAGACGCCGGACGAGGATTGGCTGCGCATGATGGACATCAACCTGAACGGCATGTTCTGGTGCTGCCGCGCCTTCGGCCGCGCCATGCTGGGGCGCGGCAAGGGCGCCATCGTCACCATCGGCTCGATGTCGGGCTTCATCGCCAACAAGCCGCAGCGGCAGACGCACTACAACACCTCGAAAGCCGCCGTGCATCACATGACCCGCAGCCTCGCGGCGGAATGGGCGGCGCGCGGCGTGCGCATCAACTCGATCGCCCCGACCTATATCGAAACGGCGATGACCCAGGCGGCGGCGCAGGACAAAGCGATGTTCCAGACCTGGATGGAGTTCACCCCGATGGGCCGCATGGGCCGCCCGGACGAGATCGCCGCCATCGCGCTGTTCCTCGCCGCGCCCGCCTCCAGCGTGATGACCGGCGCCATCGTCGCCGCCGACGCCGGCTACACGACATGGTGAATGGCGTTAAGCATGGCCATTAGTATTAATCACACGGCCTATCGCAGGCGCGCAGGTTAGCAACTTGCAAACCCTGCGTTATGGGTGTAAACATGGGGAATGCGCAATAAAACGAAGCGCAATCCCTGAGGAGGTCGATAAGATGCTAGGCAACTTCGTGCGGGAAAAGATGAAAGGCGCTCAGATGACCTCCGCGCCAATCAACAAAGACTGGATCGAGGAGGGGGATCCGCGCGCCAGCCTGGCCATTCTGGCCCATTCCGACGATTGCGCCAGCACGACCATCCTGTGGGAATGCACCGCCGGCAAGTTCACCTGGCGTTACAATATCGACGAGACGATCTATTTCCTCGACGGCGAGGTGCTGATCTCCGTCGCCGGCCAGCCGGCGCGCCAGTTCGGCCCCGGCGACTCGATCCATTTCTCGCGCGGCGCGGTCGCGACCTGGGAGGTCAAGACCTTCATCCGCAAGGTCGCGTTCTGCCGCAGCGTGCTGCCGCGCCCCTTCATCGCCGCCCGCCGTGTGCTGCGCGCCGCCTATCATCGCCTGCGCGGTCGCCGCGACGGCCTCGCCACGGCGCCCGCGTTCGGCTGAAACGGGCTTGCCACATCCCGCGCTTGCGTCGAGGATGCGGCGATGACCGACCTTCTGGAAACCGGCGCCGTCGCGCTCACGCAGGCGCTCGCCGCCGGCAGACTCTCAGCGCAGGAATTGATGGCCGCGACGCTCGACCGCGTCGCCGCGCTCAACCCCGGGCATAACGCGCTGGTCGCGCTGCGGCCGCGCCAGGACTTGATGGCCGAGGCGCGCGCGGCCGATGCGGCCGACGTGCGCGGGCCGCTGCATGGCCTGCCGATCGCGGTCAAGGACCTCGAAGACGTCGCCGGCCTGCCGACGACCAAAGGCTCGCCGCTGCTGGGGCGAAGCCCGGCCCTGTCCGACAGCGTGATGGCGGCGCGGCTGCGCGCGGCCGGCGCGATCTTCATCGCCAAGACCAATGTGCCGGAATTCGCGCTCGGCTCCTATTCGCGCAATCCCGTTTATGGAATCACCCGCAACGCCTACGATCCACGGCTGACCGCCGGCGGCTCCTCCAGCGGCGCCTCGGTGGCGCTGGCGCTGCGCATGCTCGCGCTCGCCGACGGCTCGGATTACGGCGGCAGCCTGCGCAATCCGGCGGGCTGGAACAATGTGTTCGGCTTCCGCCCGAGCTTCGGCCGCATCCCGCGCGTCGATCAGGACGTCTGGTCGCCGGGTCTGGCGGTGCTCGGGCCGATGGCGCGCAGCGTCGAGGATCTGGCGCTGATGTTTTCCGTGCAGGCGGGCTTTTCGGCGCAGGCGCCGTTGTCGCTGCCCGGCGACGGGGCCGCGTTCCATCCCGCCCCGGCGCCGCGCGCCAAGGGGCTGCGGATCGCCTGGGTCGGCGATTTCGACGGCGAAATCCCGTTCGACCCGCAGGTGCTCGCGCTCGCCCGCTCGGCGATGCGAGTGTTCGAGGATCTCGGCGCCGTGGTCGAGGAGGCGCGGCCCGATTTCTCGGTCGCCGACCTGTGGCGCGCGTTCAAGACGCTGCGCCATTGGCACAATTCCGCGCTGCTGCCGTTCTACGACGATCCGGAACAGCGCAGATCGCTGCCCGACAGCGCGCTCTACGAGATCGAGCAGGGGCTGAAGCTCACCGCCTACGACGTCGCCGCCGCCTCGCAGACGCGCAGCCTCTGGCACGCCGCGCTGCTGCGCTTTCACGAGCGTTACGATTTCTGGGCTTTGCCGACGGCGCAATGTTTCGCTTTCGCCGCCGAGGCGCGCGGCGCGGCCGAGATCGGCGGCCGCGCGATGACGAGCTATCACGACTGGATGCAATGCGTCGTGCCCGCCACGATGGCCGGAACGCCGGTGATCGCCCTGCCCGCCGGCTTCGACGCGCTCGGCCGCGCCATGGGGGTGCAACTCGTCGGCCGGGTGCAGGACGAGATCGGCCTGCTGGCGGCCGCGCGCGCCTATGACGAGGCGACCCGCTGGCCCTATCGCCGCCCGCCCGACGCGCTGGCGGGTCTCTAAGGGCGACGCGCGATGGCGCAATCCGCGTTTCACTATGTCACCTATATCCGCGCCGCGCCGGAGCGGGTCTGGAGCGCGCTGACCGACCGGGCCGTCATCCCGCGCTACTGGTTCGGCATGACCTGCGACAGCGACTGGCGGCCGGGCCGGCCGTGGAAACTGACGTTCGCGGACGGGCGGATCGCCGACGAGGGCGAAATCCTCGAAAGCGAGCCGCCGAAAAAGCTGGTGATCAAATGGTTCAACACCTTTCGCCCCGAACTCGCCGCCGAAGGCCCCGCCCGCTGCGCGATGCTGCTGGAGCCGCAGGGCGTTGCGACCAAGTTGACCGTGCGGCATGAGATGGACGCGCCGCGATCGCTGGTGATCGAGGCCGTCTCCGACGGCTGGCCGAAGATCCTCTCCAACCTGAAATCGCTGCTGGAGACGGGCGAGGTCGCCATCACGCTGGGCGCGGCGGAAGCTGCGCGCTAGATTTTGAACAGCTTCTCAATATCCGCCATCGGCCGAAACAGCTTCCTCGGCAGGTCGGGAAACGGCAGGAAGCTCTCCCGCTCGTAGAAGCGCCGCGCCGCCTCGTCTTTGGCGTCCACGATCACGGCGAAAGACGCGATTTCGCTGCGCAATGCGCGCAGGAGGGCGTCAGCCAGCAGAAAGCGGCCGTAGCCCTGCCTTCGCACGCGCTCGGCGACGGCGAGCCGTCCGAGCAAAGTCGCGGGAACGAGGGGATAACGGGGAAGCCGGCGCGCCACGTCGTCGGGAAGCTCCAGCAGTTTCACCGCCGTCGAGGACAGCGTGTAGTAGCCCGCGATGGCCGCATCCGGGAGCACAACGACAAAGGTCGCCGCCATGTTCTTGCGTGCGTCCTGGCCGGCTTGCGCGCGCAGATAACGATCCAACGGCTCTACGCCGCTCGAAAACGAGGCGCGATCGTGCTGCGGACCCAGAATCTCGACGCGGAGCGTCCCCCAGGCGGCCCCGCCGCCGGTCACGCGCCGGTCGTTTCGCGATAGCGGCGAATGGTGTCGCGCAGGCGGTCGTTGACAGGTTTGGAATTGAGCAGCGCGTCGACGAACGCCTCGCTATCGCGCACGGACAGCTCGAGTTGCTGGTGTTCCGCGATCGCCCGCCGGGCCGCATCCTGCGCGCTCGTCAGAACGAAATCGGTCACGCTGCGGCCCTGGAGCGCGGCGGCCCGCTCGATGAGGCTCTTCTGTTCCGCCGTCACCCGCGTCTCCAGACGTTGCGCGCGGGCGCGAGTTGTTTTCGGTGCGGGATCGGCCATGACTCCTATGTACGGCCAACGCCCGGCCGCTTCAAGAACCAGCAGGCCTCGTCTCGCCGGCGCGGCCATGTTACAATCGGCCGCAACTTCAGCGGTGACTGGCCATGCGTATAGAGACCGACGTCAAGCTCGACTTCAAGGACGTGCTGATCCGGCCGAAACGCTCCACCCTCAATTCGCGCAACGCCGTCGACATCAACCGCAGTTTCCGCTTCCTGCACACCGGCGCGAGCTGGAAGGGCTTTCCGCTGATCGCCGCCAATATGGACGTCACCGGCACGCTGGCGATGGCCAAGGCGCTCGGCCGCCATGGCGCGATGACGGCGCTGCACAAGCACTATCCCGAGGCCAAGCTGGCCGAGTTCTTCGCCGGCCACGACGGCGCGCACGCCTTCTATTCGCTCGGCATCACGCCGGGCGATCTCGAAAAACTCGCCGCCGTGCGCCAGCGCGCGCCGATCAAATATCTGTGTCTCGACGTCGCCAACGGCTATTCCGAGAAATTCCTCGACACGGTGAAACAGGTGCGCGAGCAAAACCGCGACGCCGTCATCATGGCCGGCAATGTCGTCACCGGCGACATGACGGAGGCGCTTGTGCTGGCCGGCGCCGACATCGTCAAGATCGGCATCGGGCCGGGATCGGTGTGCACCACGCGGCGCGTCACCGGCGTCGGCTATCCCCAGCTTTCCGCCATCATCGAATGCGCCGACGCCGCGCATGGGCTCAAAGGCCTCGTCTGCGCCGACGGCGGCTGCACCGTGCCGGGCGATATCGCCAAAGCCTATGGCGCCGGCGCCGATTTCGTCATGCTGGGCGGCATGTTGGCCGGCCACGACGAATGCGAGGGCGACATCCGCTACGAGGAGCGCGACGGCCAGCGCGTGCCGGTGGCGATGGGTTTCTACGGCATGTCGTCCGAGGCGGCGATGAACAAATACGCCGGCGGCGTCGCCAAATACCGCGCCGCCGAGGGCAAGGCGGTCGAAACCCCCTATCGCGGCGCGGTCGAGAACACGATGAGCGAGATCATGGGCGGCGTGCGCTCGATGATGACCTATATCGGCGCGACCCAGCTCAAGGAGGTGCCCAAGCGCACCACCTTCGTGATGGTGACGGCGCAGACCAACGACGTGTTCGGCCGCGCCTGAACCCGGGAGCCGCCAGCGCCATGACGACCCGCCGCGAGACCGATTCGATGGGCGGCGTCGACGTTCCCGCCGACGCCCTATGGGGCGCGCAGACGCAGCGCTCGATCGAACATTTCCCGATCGGCGTCACCCGCTTCCGCTGGGGCCGGCCGATCATCCGCGCGTTCGGGATTTTGAAGAAGGCCGCCGCTTTGGCCAATGTCGAGCTGGGCGCCCTGCCCGCCGATCTCGGCGCGGCGATCGCCGAGGCGGCGCAGGAGGTGATCGAGGGCAAGCTCGACGCGCAATTCCCGCTCGTCGTGTTCCAGACCGGCTCCGGCACGCAGACCAACATGAACGCCAACGAGGTGATCGCCAACCGCGCCAACGCGCGCCTCGGCCGTCCGCTCGGCGTAAAATCGCCGGTGCATCCCAACGATCACGTCAATCGCAGCCAATCCTCGAACGACACGTTCCCGACCGCGATGCATGTCGCGGCGGTCGCGGAAGCCCGCCGCATGGCCCCGGCGCTGGCCGGATTGCGCGCGACGCTGGCGGCCAAGGCCGAATCCTTCGCCGACATCGTCAAGACCGGGCGCACCCATTTGCAGGACGCGACGCCGATCACGCTCGGCCAGGAGATTTCCGGCTGGGTGGCGCAACTCGCCTTCGCCGAGGCGACGCTGGCGACGGCGCTTGCCGGCTTGCACGATCTCGCCATCGGCGGCA
>JAGWRL010000020.1 GCA_028876585.1 Pseudomonadota bacterium
CCAACCTCGCCCGCAAGGCGGTGAAGGAGATATTGCTGACCAAGAAAGGCAAGAAGCGTGTCGTCGTCACGGCGGACAACATCGCCGATTATCTTGGACCGCAGCGCTTTCGTTATGGCCAGGCGGAACTCGAGGATCAGATCGGCGTCGTCACGGGTCTCGCCTGGACCGAGGTCGGCGGCGAGTTGCTGACGATCGAGGGCGTCATGATGCCCGGCAAGGGCCGCATGACGGTCACCGGCAATCTGCGCGAGGTGATGAAGGAATCGATCTCGGCGGCGGCGTCCTACGTCCGCTCGCGCGCGCTCGATTACGGCGTCGAACCGCCGCGCTTCGACAAGCGCGACATCCACGTCCACGTGCCGGAGGGCGCGACGCCGAAGGACGGGCCGAGCGCGGGCGTCGCGATGGCGACGGTGATCGTCTCGATGCTGACCGGGATTCCGGTGCGGCGCGATCTGGCGATGACCGGCGAGATCACCTTGCGCGGCCGCGTGCTGCCGATCGGCGGCTTGAAGGAGAAGCTGTTGGCGGCGCTGCGCGGCGGCATCAAGAAGGTGCTGATCCCGCAGGACAACGCCAAGGACCTCGTCGACCTCCCGGCCTCGGTGAAGAACGGACTGGAGATCGTGCCGGTGTCGCGGATGGACGAGGTGTTGCTGCACGCGCTGGTGCGCCAGCCCAAGCGCATCGAATGGGAAGAGGACGCCACCGCCCCGGCGGCGCCGCCGCCAGAGGAGGATTCCTCCGGCGTCGTCGCGCACTGACGGCCAACGCGTTCAGGTAAGGTCAAATAGGGCCGCGCTTCCCAGGGGAAGCGCGGCCCTTTTGCTGCGCAATGTGCGATTTCAGCGGGAAAACGTGGGTATTTCGCCGGATTGCCGGTTGGAAGCCTTGCGTTTCCAAGGAAATTTGGCGAGCAATTAAATATCGTGGGCGACGATTCGCGGGCGCTTTCGGCCAAGACCGGCGGAAAGAGAGAGTTTTCGGGGCGACGCCGACGCATCGAACATTTTGCAAGGAGAGGCCCTATGAACAAACTCGAACTCGTCGAGCACATCGCCGCCGAGGCGGAACTGACCAAGGTCAGCGCCGCGGCGGCATTGGAGGCGGTGCTGGACGGCATCGGCAAGTCGCTGAAGAAGGGCGAGGAAGTGCGCCTGGTCGGCTTCGGCACGTTCTCGGTGCGCGAGCGCGCCGCCGGCAAGGGCCGCAACCCCGCCACCGGCAAGGAAATCAAGATCGCCGCTTCCAAGAACGCCCGCTTCAAGGCCGGCGCCGCGCTGAAGGCGAGCCTCAACACCAAGAAGGCCAGCAAGAAGGCCTGAACCTAGCGATCCGGCGGCGACGCGTCGCCGCTTTCCCGCCTTAAGCAGAATTGGCGCCGCCGCGCCGCGCGCCCTTGGCAGGCGCGGGTTGAGCTTGTAATCTCGGCCCGCCGGGGCGCTTCCGCCTCGGCGCAGCCGGGCGGTTAGCTCAGTTGGTAGAGCATCTCGTTTACACCGAGAGGGTCGGCGGTTCGAGCCCGTCACCGCCCACCAACCTCACGCGGCGGTTTTCTGCATGGATATGACACGCTTCCCCTCCGCCGCGATTCGCCTGATCGCGTTGAGTGTGGCGCTGGCCGGTATCGCGCCCGGCCTCGCCCGCGCCGGCTCGCAACCGATGCAATTCCACGTCGAACCGCTGCAAAGCGCGCAATGCGGCGCGCGCTGCCCCAATGTGGTGGTCGCCGACGGCGTGATCGAGCCCGACACGCCCGAGGTTTTCGCCGATTTCGCGCGCTCGGCGGCGCGCATGCCCAACATGAAAAGCCTGATGCTGATCAATTCGCCGGGCGGAAATGTCGTCGCCTCGATGGATTTCGGCCTGTTGCTGCGTCAGCTTCACATGGCCGCCGTCGTCGCCAGCTATGGCACGGACGGGGTGAGCGCGGGGCCGACGCCGGGGGAATGCGTGTCCGCCTGCGTCTATGCGCTGATGGGCGCGGTGCGGCGGGTGGCGCCGCAGCAGAGCCGGGTGGCGCTGCACCGCATGTCGGTGTCGGAATCGCAGGCGCCGACTCGCGGCCATACCGGCGCGACCTCGCGCCGATTCGCCGACGAACGGCTGGTCGACAGGGTCGCCAGTTATGCGCGCAAGATGGGCGTCAGCCCCGATGTGGTGTTGCAGGCGGAATCGCTCAATCCCGACCACATCCGGGCGCTCAGCGCGCGCGAAATGCAGCATTGGCGGCTCGCCAGTCCGCGCCTGTAAGGCGCTTGACTTGAAAAGCCCGGCGCCGTAATCGGCGCAAGCCCTACGGGGGAGTAGCTCAGTTGGTTAGAGCGCCGGCCTGTCACGCCGGAGGTCGCGGGTTCAAGTCCCGTCTCTCTCGCCATTGGCTCCCGTCCATTTCCGCAATTTCCGGGTTAAAGAGGCGAAGCTAACTCGCTGATTACGCGCGTTAACTGGCAAATGGCGGCGATCTCAGGGGAATATTGCCGACCGGCTGAAGTTTAACCGTTGCATGGTTCGCTGCGCTGCGATAGGCGTCTGCCGCGACCTCGCACGTCGCGGTTTGCGTCGCGCGAGGCGGCAGGTCGTCTGAAGTCCAACTATCCCGGCCCGGACCATTTGCGCGGTCTCGATCGACGCGCGTGAGCTTGGCCGATGCGATTGCGGCGGAGGGCGGCGATTTCCGGCGCGCCCGCCGGGCGGACAACGAAGCGGAGGCCCCGTGCCAAGTCTGATATCCGACTATCTGCCGCTGGTCGTGTTCATCATCCTCGCCGTGCTCATCTCCTCGGCCTTGCTGGTGGCGCCGTTCCTGGTCGCCTATCGCAACCCCGATTCGGAGAAGCTGTCGGCCTACGAATGCGGCTTCAACCCGTTCGACGACGCGCGCATGAAGTTCGACGTGCGGTTCTACCTGGTGTCGCTGCTATTCATCATCTTCGATCTCGAAGTGGCGTTCCTGTTTCCCTGGGCGGTGGCGTTCCGCGAGATCGGCCGCTACGGCTTCTGGTCGATGATCGTGTTCCTCGGCGTGCTGACCGTCGGCTTCGTCTACGAATGGAAAAAGGGAGCCCTCGAATGGGACTGAGCACGCTGGTTGCCCCGGCTCCGCGCGGCCTGATCGACGCCTCGACCGGCAAGCCGCTGGGCGCCAACGATCCGTTCTTCGGCGCGGTCAACGATCAACTCGCCGACAAGGGCTTTTTCGTCGCCGCCAGTGACGACCTGATCCAATGGGCGCGCGCGGGATCGCTGATGTGGATGACGTTCGGCCTCGCCTGCTGCGCGGTCGAGATGATGCAGCTTTCGATGCCGCGCTACGACGTCGAGCGCTACGGCTTCGCCCCGCGCGCCTCGCCGCGTCAGTCCGACGTGATGATCGTCGCCGGCACGCTGACAAACAAGATGGCGCCAGCCTTGCGCAAGGTCTACGACCAGATGCCGGAGCCGCGTTACGTCATCTCGATGGGCTCCTGCGCCAACGG
>JAGWRL010000145.1 GCA_028876585.1 Pseudomonadota bacterium
CCCACAAGCTCGCCATCGTCGCCGTCATCCGAAAGCTCGTCGTCACGCTAAACGCCATGGTCAAATCGCGCCAGACTTTCAAAAACGCGTTGACTTGAGACACGGTAGATTGCTTCGTCGCCGCGCTCCTCGCAATGACGAAACCGACGCGTACGTCCGGAAGCCGTATCAATCCGCCGTCGGCAGCCGGCGGATGGTGAATTCGATCCGGCCGTCGTCCAGTTCGCGCCAGAATTCGATCTCGGTGGCGTAGGCGGCCTTGGGGTAGCGGTCGAACCATTCGCGCGCCTTCACCCGCGCCTCGGCGCGCGGCAGGGTGAAACTGTCGCGCCGCCAGGTGTCGGCGACGGGCGTCTCGCCACGGGCCGCGCGGCGGCGCGAGACGCGCTCGGCGAGGTCCTGCGGCCGCCTGTTTTCAAACGCCATTGCACGTCTCCGGGCCACGACCCTAGCGCAGGACGCGGGCAAGTTGGAGTCGTTTATCGCGCGCCGACCATGCTAGAGGGCGGCGCATGACCTTGACCACCGTGCGCGCTCTGATCGAAGCCGGCCTCGGGGCCCCCGGGCGCGAGGCGGAATGGAGCGCGGTGGCGGCCCGCTACGCGCTCGCCGTGCCGCCCGCGCTCGCCGCCCTGATCGACCGCGACGATCCCGACGACCCGATCGCCCGTCAGGTGCTGCCCGACGCGCGCGAACTCGAACGCGGCCCCGAGGAGCGCGACGATCCGATCGGCGACGACCTCAAAAGCCCGACGCGCGGCCTCGTGCATCGCTATCCCGACCGCGTGCTGCTAAAACTGGTCTCCGTCTGCGCCGTCTATTGCCGGTTCTGCTTCCGCCGCGAGAGCGTCGGCCCCGGCGGCCCGACGCTCGACGCGCAAGCTTTCGCGGCGGCGCTGGCCTATATCCGCGAACACCGGGAGATCTGGGAGGTGGTGCTGACCGGCGGCGATCCGCTGGCGCTGTCGCCGCGCAGGCTCGGCGAGGCGACGCGGGCGCTGGCGGGAATCGCGCATGTCAAGGTGCTGCGCTGGCACACGCGGCTGCCGGTCGCCGCGCCCGAGCGGGTGAGCGCGGAACTCGCGGCGGCGCTGACGCAGGGCCATGACAAGACGGTTTATGTCGCGCTGCACGCCAACCATCCGCGCGAACTGACGCCGGCGGCGCGCGCGGCCTGCCGGCGGCTGATCGCGGCCGGCGTGACGATGGTGAGCCAAAGCGTGCTGCTGAAAGGGGTCAACGACCGGGTCGAGACGCTGGAGGCGCTGATGCGCGGCTTCGTCGAGATGCGGGTCAAGCCCTATTACCTGCATCACCCCGATCTGGCGCCGGGCACCGCGCATCTGCGGCCGACGCTGCGCGAGGGTCAGGCGCTGATGCGGGCGCTGCGGGCGCGGCTGTCGGGCCTCGCCATGCCGGCCTACGTGCTCGACATTCCCGGCGCGCGCGGCAAGGTTCCGGTCGGGCCGGGCTATCTCGAAGGCGACGGCCCCGATTATGTCGCCATCGACCCTAACGGCGGCAGGACGGCCTATTCCGATTTGGGGGTCGCCTCGGATTTGGGCTGAACCGCGTCCTTGGCGACGGGCGCGGCGGGGCGCAACGCCTGCGCCAGCGCCTCCTGCTGGCCGGGGCTCGGCTTGCCGAAGAAGGCAGGCGGCTCGTCCTTGCCGCCGAGCGCGCCAAAGGCGCGGGCGCCGTCGGAATCGAACAAAACCTCGAACTTGTGGCCGGCGCAATCCTCGGGCTTGCAGACATAGGACAGCATCGCCGGCTTGCCCTCGATCGTGATCGGCCGCATCTCGCCGGCCGCGCCGTCAAAAGTGTTGAAATGCAGCAGCCAGTCCGGCGTCGGCTCCACCTCTTTCATAAGCCGCGTCCACGACAGCTTGTATTTCGTCAGCCGCAGCGCATCGAACAGATAGGCCGGCTCGGCGGCGCGGGCGGCGGTCGCGGCGACGAGCGCAGCGGCGAACAGGGCGGTCAGACGCATTTGGAAACCTCGGATCAGAAGGCTCGGAAGGTGATGAGGGTGCGCGTGTCGGCGATGCCGGGGATGGGGTGCACCTTTTCGCCGACGAAATGGCCGATGTCCACGTCCTGCTCGACGTAGAATTTGGCGAGAATGTCGAATTCGCCGGCGATCGAATAGATCTCGGAGGCGATCTCCGCCTCGGCCAGCGCATTGGCGACCTGATAGGTCTTGCCGAGCGAGCATTTGATCTGCACGAAGAAAGTCTGCATGACGGCGCCTCAGTTGGTCGCGCCCTTGGCGAGCACTTCCACGTCGCGGTCCATACCCGATTGCACGGTGAAAGTCGCCTGATAGGTCTGGGCGTTGTGGCGCGCGACGACGACATATTCGCCCTCCGCCAGCACCAGCGAGGGAAAGGCGCCGGCGAGTTCGCGCACGATGTCGCCGCCCGGCGTCAGCACGGTGAAGGTCGAATTGGCCAGCGCGCCGCCGCCGGGCGCGTTGACCAGCTTGATCGTCAGCTTGGCGACGCGGTGGCGCAACGTCACGTCGACGATCTTGCCGGTCGCCACATTGACGTCGCCGGAGGAAATCGAATTGGACGGGATCGCCTCGCCCGGCCCTTTCTGCCCGAGCGTGCCGACGCCGACCGAATCGAGATAGGTCGAGGCGATGTGGTAATTGCCCTCCGGCACGCCGATCACCTCGCCCTCGCGCGCCTTGGCGTAGACCAGCTTGGCGGTGGCGTTGTTGCGCTCGGGCACATAGATGGCGAGCGAGATATTGCCGGGATCGACCGGCTTGTCGCCGACGACGGTGCAGTGGATGCGCAGCGCGCCGGCGGACAGGGTGAGCTTCACAATGAGCGCCTCGGCGCCGACCGTCACCGATTTCTCGGCGCTGGCGAGGCCGAAGGCGACATGGACCACGTAATCGCCCGGCGGCACGGTCAGGCTCGGCCGCGCCTGCGCCGATTCGACGATCAGCCGGTGCAGCCCGTCCGGATCGGCCAGCGCCTTGAACACGCGCCAGCGTAAGCCCCCCGGCAGCGTCGCGCCGCCGCCGAGCGTGGCCATCAAATTGAGCGTGCCCTGCGCCCCGTCCGCCTCCTGGCCGAGCGCCGGCGCCGCCAGCGCCGCGCCGATCCCCGCGATGAAAGTCCGCCGATACATGTCGCCAAGGTCTCCTTGGGCCGTGCTGTAACGCGCGTTCGCGGCGAAGCAAGGGCGGTTTACAGCTTCGCGATTTCCGTTCAGGGAGAGCGCGGCCGCAACCCGGAGTCCGATTTGAACGACGCCCTCGCGTTATTGTCGCGCCGCCGCTCGGTCGGGCCGGCGTTTCTGGAGGGGCCGGCGCCCGACGCCGAGCAGGTGCAAACCCTGCTGCGGCTCGCCTCGCGCACGCCCGATCATGGCAAACTGGCGCCGTGGCGCTTCATCGTGTTCGCCGGCGAAGGGCGCGAGCGCGCCGGCCGGCTGGCGCTCGAGCTGCGGCTCGCCGATGCGCCCGATCTCGACGAGGCGACCCGCGCCGCCGA
>JAGWRL010000146.1 GCA_028876585.1 Pseudomonadota bacterium
CACCTCGTAGACGCCGGCCGGGCAATAGAGCCGCGCCGGCTCGCCGAAGCGGGGCAGGTTGTCGCGGATCGGGATCGCGGGATCGGCGAGCTTGAGGTGGACCGGCTGATCCTCCTCGTGGTTGGTGTTGGAGAGGAACACCGAGGACGCCTTGTCGAACGAGATTTTCCCGTCCGGCTTGGGATAGGCGATCGGCGTCACCTCCGACAACAGCTTCAGCGCCTTCGCGTCGGACTTGCCGTGCGCGAGCGTGCCGAACAGCGAGGCGCCGAACAATTCGTTGGTCCACATGTCGAGCCCGGCGAGCGGAACGCCGACCGCGAGGCCGAACCGGGTCCATAGCGGCTTGACGTTGCGCACCAGCTTCAGGTCGCGGCCGATGTCGGAGGCGCGCCAGCCGTTCTCGTAAGCCGCGAGTTCGTCGTGCGCGCGGCCCTGCGCCAGCGCGTCATGCGCGGCCTCAGCCGCCTGCATCCCCGACAGGATCGCGTTGTGCGAACCCTTGATGCGGGCGAAATTGACGAAGCCGGCGGAACAGCCGACCAGCGCGCCGCCGGGGAAGGTCAGTTTCGGCACGGATTGCACGCCGCCCGAGGAGATCGCGCGCGCGCCATAGGACAGCCGTTTGCCGCCCTCGAACATGTCGCGCATCATCGGATGCGTCTTGAAGCGCTGGAACTCGTCGAACGGCGACAGCGTCGGGTTTGGATAGTTGAGATGGACGACGAAGCCGACCGCCATCAGCCCATCGCCGTAGTGATAGAGGAACGAGCCGCCGCTGGTTCCGCGCCCGAGCGGCCAGCCGAAACTGTGCTGCACCAGCCCCTTCTGGAACCGCGACGGCTCGACCGTCCAGATTTCCTTCAGGCCGATGCCGAATTTCTGCGGGTCGCGGCCGGCGTCGAGCGCGAATTTGGCGATCAACTGCTTGGCGAGCGAGCCGCGCGCGCCTTCGGCGATCAGCGTGTATTTGCCGCGCAACTCCATGCCGCGCGTGAACGAATCCTTCGGCTCGCCGTCGCGCCCGACGCCCATGTCGCCGGTGGCGACGCCCAATACCTCGCCCTTGTCGCCATAAAGCACTTCGGTCGCGGCGAAGCCGGGATAAATCTCGACGCCGAGCGCCTCGGCTTTTGCGCCGAGCCAGCGCGTCAACGCGCCGAGCGAGCCGATGTAATTGCCGTGGTTGTTCATCAATCGCGGCATCGGCCAGTTCGGCAGCCGCACGCCGCCGGAGGGGCCGAGCAAATAGAAGCGATCTTCCGTAACCTGCGTCGTCAGCTGCTGCTCGGGATCGTCGCGCCAATCGGGGACGAGGCGGTCGAGGCCGATCGGGTCGATCACCGCGCCCGACAGGATATGCGCGCCGACCCCCGAGCCTTTTTCGACCACCACGACGCTGCGCTCGGGATCGAGCTGCTTGAGGCGGATGGCGGCGGCGAGACCGGCGGGGCCGGCGCCGACGACGACGACGTCATAATCCATCGCCTCGCGCGCGGGCAGTTCGGTTTCGCCGGCCATGGACGCTGCTCCTGTTTCGCGTCCCGGCGATAGCAGAACCTCAGCCTCGCGCAAGCGCGGGGCTGCAATAGTTCATATATAAACTATCTGTCAAGCCGGCTGCGCGACAGCGCGGCGGCTGTTGCGCGCGCGCGGCGCCGATTTCGCCTGATCCACGAGGTCGAGCGCCGTCAGGCCCACCATCATCGCGATAGCGGTGAAAGCTCCGGTCAACGCCAGCGCGATCACCACCGGATAGCCGAACTGATAGACGGCGGCGACGAGCGCGACGACGGCGAACACGGCGAAATGATGCTTGGCGGCGAGAACGCTTTGCAACAGGGACGGTTGGCGGGCGATATCGGTCATGTCTGGGTCCGGGCTGGACGGCCGCATCGTGGCCGCCGCCGGTTTATGGCGCCGCACCTAACTTGCTGCAACGCAGCAAAGGTGCGGCGATTCGTCCTAGTCACGCGCCAGTCTGCCCTCGACCACGGCGATCGCGAACGCGTAGATGCGGGCGATGTCGTCGAGCCGGTCGAACCGGCCCGGCGCGCCGGCGTGGCCCGCGCCCATCGCGGTGCGCAGCAGAATCGGCCCGCCGCCGGTCATCTCGGCGCGCAGCCGGGCGACCCATTTGGCCGGCTCCCAATAGGTCACGCGCGGATCGGCGAGGCCGGCGAGCGCCAGAATCGCGGGATAGCTCTGCGGCTTGACGTTGTCATAGGGGCTATAGCCGCGGATGGTCGCGAACGCTTTGGCGTCGCGGGCGGGGTCGCCCCATTCGAGCCATTCGGGCGGCGTCAGCGGCAGGGTTTCGTCGAGCATGGTGTTGAGCGTGTCGACGAACGGCACGTCGGCGACGATGCCGGCGTAGAGGTCAGGCGCCAGATTGGCGATCGCGCCCATCAGCAGCCCGCCCGCGCTGCCGCCCTGCGCGACGATTCGCCGCGGATCGGCGTAACGGCGCGCCACCAGCGCCCGCGTGACGGCGATGAAATCGGAAAACGTGTTGGGCTTGTTGATAAGCTTGCCGCCTTCGTACCAGGCGAAACCCTTCTCCATGCCGCCGCGCACATGCGCAAGCGCGAACACGAAGCCGCGATCGACCAGCGACAGCCGGTTCGGCCCGAAACTGGCGTCGAGGCTGTAGCCATAGGCGCCGTAACCGTGGATCATCAGCGCCGCCGTGCCGTCGAGCGGCGTATCGCGCCGGCGCAGGATCGAGACCGGCACGCGCGCCCCGTCGGAAGCCTCGGCCTCGACCGCCTCGACGATATAGGCGGTGGGGTCGTAGCCCGGCGCGGTCGCCTGTTTCTTGACCAGAAACCGCTGCCGCGAGGCCATGTCGTAATCGTAGGTCTCCTGGCTGCACGCCAGCGAGGAATAGCTGAAACGGCAGACCGAGGCGGCGAACTCGAAGCTGGTCTCCAGCTTGAGGAAATAGGTTTTGGCCTCGAACGCGATCTCGTGCGTCTCGCCGCTGAGGAGGCTGCGCACCAACAGGCGCGGCCGGTTGTCGGCGCGCATCAGCACCACAAGAAAATCGCGGAACACCGAGATATCCTCGATCAGCCGGCCCTCGACGCCGGGCAGGAACGGGCGCCAGTTGGCCTCCTCCGGCGCGTCCGCCGGCGCGGTGACGATCTCGTAGTCGCGCGCGCCGGCGTTGCTCTTAATGAAAAAGACGTCGCCGTGGTCGAACGGCTCGTAGCGGAAATCGGGCCGGCGCGGCGCGATCAGCCGCGGCGTCTCGCCCGGCGCGTCGAGATCGACGACGTAGAAAGCCTGCGAATCGTGGCCGTGGACGTGGACGAACGCGCGCTGGCCGAGCCGGGTGGCGCGCAGGCTGACGAACCACGCCGGGTCCGGCTCCTCGAAGATCGTCACGTCCGCTTCCGGCGGATCGCCGAGACGGTGCAGCAGGACGCGGAACGGGCGATGGTGTTCGTCTTGCAGCACATAGAGCAGGGCGGCGGAATCGCGCGTCCAGATGAAATCCCCGGTCGTGTTGGCGATGACGTCGGGCAGGTCGGCGGCCGAGCCGATGTCGCGCGCGCGAATCTCGTAAATCTCCGCGCCGGTGGCGTCGGCGCTCCAGGCGAAGCGGGCGTGATCGGGCGAATGGCGGGCGTGGCCGAGATGGAAGAAGCCGCTTTCGCCGGCGCGCGCGTCGCCGTCGAGCAGCAAGGTCTCCTTGCCGCCGAGGCGCGGGCGGCGGCAATAAAGGCGCTGCTGGCCGCCGTGGCGAAAGCGCGAATAATAGCTCCACGGACCATGCGGCGAGGGCGGCTCGCTGTCATCCTCCTTCAGCCGCGCCCGCATTTCGCGCGCGAGCTGTTTGCGCAGGGCGGCGAACGGGGCGAGCATCGCGTCGCAATAGGCGTTCTCCGCTTCGAGCCAGTCGCGGATGTCGGGCGGCAAAGCGGCGGGATCGCGCAGCACCTCGCGCCAGTTGTCGGCGCGCAGCCAGCCGTAATCGTCAAGCCAGCTCTGGCCCTGCGCGAAAACCTCGCGCGGCCGCTTGGGCGCGGCGGGCGGCGCCGGGGGTTGGGACATGCAGGCTCCTGAGTTCGACCAAGGCTTCCCATACACCAAGGCTTGCGGCGCGCGGCCGGGCGGGCCAAGTAGCGCTGAGACTTAAAAAAGGACGCCGATCATGCCCCAAACTCGTGGACAATTCTTCGACGACGTGTCGCGCCTGTTCACCGACGCGGCGGGCCTTGCCGACAGCGCCAAGCGCGAGATGGAGACGCTGGCGCGCGCGCGAATGGAAAAGCTGATGGCGACGATGAACCTCGTCAGCCGCGAGGAATTCGAGGCGGTGCGCGAGATGGCGGTGCGCGCGCGCGAGCACAACGACAAACTGGAGGCGCGGCTGGCCGAACTGGAGGCCAAGCTTGGAGGCGCCGCCCCGCCGCACGCGTGAATCATCGACGCGATTGATTCGATTGAGTGATTCTGTGGAAGACGTTGGCAAGACCTTGCGCGGCGGCTGTACCTGCGGCCGCGAATCTGGAAGGTAGGGACCTGTTCCGCCGACGCGGCGAAGACTATGCTGGCGCGAAGATGATTCGAGCCAGTCGGCGTCAAAAACCGCGTCTTAGGAGTCGGTACACGCGTAGAGTTAACGCCTTCCGAAAGTCTTGATATGCAAGCCATGGAATCCGAGGCGACTGAGCGACCGGAACATCCGGTCGATGTGGTTGAACGTCTCGCCGCGCTGAACGAATGGGCGTTCGACCGTCAGGACGATGACGAGATCGCCATTCTGGTCAATGGCGTCTGGGCGCATTACGAAGTGGCGATCACCTGGATCAATCAGGTCGAATCGCTGCATTTCTCCTGCGCCTTCGATCTCAAGGTGCCCGAGCGCAAGCGCGCCGAGATCGTCGAACTGATCCGGCTGATCAACGCGCAGATGTGGCTCGGCCATTTCGACCTGTGGAGCCACGAGAACATCGTGATGTTCCGCCACGCCCATTGCCTGGCCGGCGGCGCGCGGGCGAGCGACGCGCAATGCGGGCGCCTGGTCGAGGCGGCGATCAAGGCTTGCGAGACCTATTTCCAGTCGTTCCAGTTCGTGCTCTGGGCGGGACGCTCCCCGCGCGAGGCGATGGATTTCGCGCTGTTCGAGACGGTGGGGGCGGCTTAAGGGCGCTTGCCCTCGACCGTGGCGTTCACCGGCACATATAGCCGCAGAATACGACCTGCGAAGACAGGCTGATGTCGTTCTTGCCGGCGGGCGAGATGCGCAGGGTTTGCCCGGCTTGCGCCGGCGCGGCGAGTTTCAGTCGCGCCGGCTGGATGGTCCATTGCATGCGGAA
>JAGWRL010000147.1 GCA_028876585.1 Pseudomonadota bacterium
ACGGCGCGCGCGTCGCCGCCTATAAGGTTTCCAAGCGCGCGCACGCCGACATTTCGGCGCTGTCGGCGGGCTTCTACGTCCGCGAGAGCGACGGGCGCATCGAGGCGGCGCGCGTGGCGTTCGGCGGCATGGCCGGCACGCCGAAGCGGGCGCGCCGAGCCGAGGCGGCGCTCGCCGGCCAGCCGTTTGTGCAGGCGAGTTTCGCGGCGGCGGCCCGCGCGGTCGAAGACGATTTCACGCCGCTGAGCGACTGGCGCGCCAGCGCCGAGTACCGGCGCGCGGTCGCGGCCAATCTGTTCCGCCGCTTCTGGCTGGAGCAGGCGGGCGGCTCCGAACCCATCCGCCTCCAGCGCGCCGTGGGAGCCTGACGATGAAACACGATCCGATCACCACCGCTCCCGTTGGCGCCGCGCATCAAAGTCTCGCGCACGAGTCGGCGTGTTTGCATGTCACCGGCCACGCCGAATATGCCGACGACCTGACCGAGCCGACCGGCGCGCTGCACGCCGCGCTGGGCCTGTCGAGCGTCGCGCATGGCCGCATCCGTTCGCTCGATCTCGCCGCAGTCCGCGCCGCGCCCGGCGTCGTCGACGTGCTGACCGCGCGGGAATTGCCCGGTCCGAACGACATCAGCCCGGTCGGCAAGTCCGACGATCCTATCTTCGCGACGGACAAGGTTCTTTTCCACGGGCAACCGATCTTTGCGGTGGTGGCGCAAAGCCGCGATCAGGCGCGCCGCGCCGCGCGGCTGGCGAAGATCGACTACGAGGTGCTGCCGCATCGCCTCGATCCGCTCGCCGCGCGCGACGGCGGCATGGATTACGTGACCGACCCGCTGACGCTGCGGCGCGGCGAACCGGAGGCGGCGATGGCCGCCGCGCCGCGCCGCGCCTCCGGCCGTTTTGTCATCGGCGGGCAGGATCACTTCTATCTCGAAGGGCAGATCGCGCTGGCGATCCCCGGCGAGGGCGACGAGATGACGCTGTTCGTCTCCACCCAACATCCAGCGGAAGCGCAGCACATGGTCGCCCACGTGTTGGGAACCTCCTGCAACAACGTAGTCGTGAACGTGCGCAGGATGGGCGGCGGCTTCGGCGGCAAGGAGACGCAGATGAACTTGTTCGCCTGCGTCGCCGCCGTCGCCGCCCGGCGCGCGCGACGCGCGGTGAAGCTGCGTCCCGACCGCGACGACGACATGATCGCCACCGGCAAGCGCCACGACTTCGTCGTCGATTACGAAGTCGGCTTCGACGAGACCGGCCGCATCCTCGCGGTGACGGGCGATTGGCACGCGCGCTGCGGCATGTCCGCCGACCTGTCGGGGCCGGTCACCGACCGGGCGCTGTTCCACGCCGACAACGCCTATTTCTACCCCGCCGTCGAGTTGCGCTCGCATCCCTGGCGCACGCACACCGTCAGCAACACGGCGTTTCGCGGTTTCGGTGGGCCGCAGGGCGTCATCGTCGCCGAGCGCATGATCGAGGAGATCGCCTATGCCACCGGCCAGGACACGCTCGCCGTGCGCAAGGCCAATCTCTACCGCAACGGCCAGCCAACGCCCTATCATCAGACAATCGAGGACCAGATCCTGCCGCGCATCTTCTCCGAGCTGGAGAAGAGTTCGGATTACGCGCGCCGGCGCGAGGCGGCGCTCGCCTTCAACGCCAAGGGCGGCCCGATCCGGCGCGGGATTGCGCTGACGCCGGTGAAATTCGGCATCAGCTTCACCGCGACCCACTACAACCAGGCCGGCGCGCTGCTGCACGTCTATTCCGACGGCTCGATCCATCTCAACCACGGCGGCTGCGAGATGGGGCAGGGGCTGCACACCAAAATCGCGCAGGTCGTCGCCGACGCGTTCCAGGTCGATGTCGAGCGCATCAAGGTGACGAAGACGACGACCGAAAAAGTCCCCAACGCCTCGGCCACCGCCGCCTCCTCCGGCGCCGACCTCAACGGCATGGCCGCGCTCGACGCCTGCGAGCAGATCAAGGCGCGCCTCGTCGCCTTTCTCTGCGACAGCCGCGACGCCACGCCGGATGAGATCGCCTTCACGCGCAATCACGCGCTCGTGCGCGGCGAGGCGATTGCGTTCGAGACGCTGATCGCTTCGGCCTATGCGGCGCGGGTGCACCTGTCGGCGGCGGGATTTTACGCGACGCCGAAAATCCACTGGAACCGGGCGGAGGGCAAAGGCCGCCCGTTCTATTACTTCGCCTATGGCGCGGCTTGCGCCGAAGTGAGCGTCGACACGCTGACCGGGGAATATGTCGTCGAGCGCGTCGATGCGCTTCAGGACGTCGGCCGCTCGCTCAATCCCGCGATCGACAAGGGGCAGGTGGAGGGCGCGATTGTGCAGGGCATGGGCTGGCTGACGAGCGAGGAGCTTTGGTGGGACGACAACGGCCGGTTGCGCACGCACGCGCCCTCGACCTACAAGATCCCACTCGCCTCCGACCGGCCCAAGATTTTCAACGTCGCGCTCGCCGATTGGTCCGTCAATCAGGAGCGCACCATCAAACGCTCCAAGGCCGTCGGCGAACCGCCGTTCGTATTGGGCATTTCCGTGTTCGAGGCGATCGGCATGGCGGTCGCTTCGCTTGGCGGCTATCGCGCCGCGCCGCGCCTCGATGCGCCGGCGACGCCGGAGCGCGTGCTGATGGCCTGCGAGCGGCTGCGGGCGGAGGCGGCGCGATGATCCGCGTGCGCGTCGCCCGCGTCTGGGGCTCGACGCCGCGCGAGACGGGCGCGGAAATGTTCGTCGCCCGCGACGGCGTCGAGGGCACCATCGGCGGCGGCCAGCTCGAATATCTCGCCATCGACCGCGCGCGCCGCATGATCGCGCGGGGCGAGCGCGAAGCGGGCCTGACGGTGGCGCTCGGGCCGGATATCGGCCAATGCTGCGGCGGCAAGGTGGAGCTTTCGTTCGACCGTGAGCCGCCGACGCGGCGCGAGGCGGGGCCGCCGGCGCTGATCTTCGGCGCCGGCCACGTCGGCCGCGCGCTCGCCCGCGCGCTCAAACCGCTGCCGCTGGCGCCGAGGCTGATTGATGAGCGCGCGGCCGAACTCGCCCTCGCCGACCCCGGCATCCCCACCACGCTCTCGGCCCTGCCGGAGGCTGAAATCCGCGCCGCGCCCGCCGGCTCGGTCTATGTGATCCTCACCCACGATCACGCGCTCGATTTTCTGCTTGGCCTCGAGGCGCTCCAGCGCAAGGACGCGGCCTATGTCGGCATGATCGGCAGCCGCAGCAAACGCGCCGCCTTCGCGCATTACGCCGCCCGCGAGCGCGTCGACATCAGCGCGCTGGTCTGTCCGATCGCCGCTGGTTTCCCGCGCGACAAGCGCCCCGAGGCGATCGCCGCCTTCGCGGCGGCGGAAATCCTCGCCCGCCTGATCGCGCGCGCCGCCGCTCCCCTTCCCGTCGAGGCCGGATCGCGATGAAGACGCTGCTGCGCGGCCGCCTGCTCACTTTCCACGCCGATCCCGCCGAGACGGCGGACAACCATCGCTACATCGAGGACGGCGCGCTCGTCATCGAGAACGGCCGCATATCAGCGCTTGGCCGCTACACCGATCTCGCCGCGCCTGACAGGATCGAGATCGACCATCGCCCGCATCTGATCCTGCCCGGCTTCATCGATCCGCACATCCACTTCCCGCAAGTGCAGGTCATCGCCAGTTGGGGCGAGCAATTGCTGGACTGGTTGAACCGCTACACCTTCCCGGCCGAGGCGCGCTTCGCCGAGCCCGCTCACGCCGAGGCGATGGCCTCCGCCTTCCTCGACCTGCTGCTCGCGCATGGCACGACCACGGCCTGCGCCTTCGCCTCCGTTCATCCCGGCAGCGTCGACGCGCTCATGTCGGCGGCGCAGACGCGCGGGATGATGATGATCGCCGGCAAGGTGATGATGGACCGCAACGCGCCGGAATATCTGCGCGATACGCCGCAGAGCGGCTACGACGCCAGCAAGCGCCTGATCGCGCGCTGGCACGGGCGCGACCGTCTGCGCTACGCGATCACGCCGCGCTTCGCGATCACCTCGACGCCGGAGCAGATGGCGGCGGCGGGCGCGCTCGCAAGCGAACATCCCGACCTCGCGATCCAGACACACTTGAGCGAGAACCGCGCCGAAATCGACCTGACATTATCGCTCTACCCGCGCGCGCGCGACTATCTCGACGTCTACGAGACCTATGGACTGGTGAGGCCGAACACCCTGCTGGGGCACGCCATACATCTCCATCCGCGCGAGATCGCGCGCATGGCCGAGTCCGGCGCGCGCGCCGTGTTCTGCCCGACGTCCAACCTGTTCCTCGGCTCGGGCCTGTTCGACGCGCAGGGGCTGCGGAGCGCCGGAATCGTCACCGCACTCGCGACCGACGTCGGCGCCGGCACCAGCTACTCGCAATTGCAGAGCTTGAACGAAGCTTACAAGGTCATGCAGTTGCGCGGCCAGCGGCTGCATCCACTCGCGGCCTTCCACTGGATCACGCGCGGCAACGCGCGGGCGCTCGGCCTCGCCGACCGGATCGGCGCGTTGCAGGCGGGCTTCGACGCCGACCTTGTCGTTCTCGACGCCCGCGCCACGCCCGCCATGGCGCTGCGCGCCGAGCGGATCGAGAGCCTTGCGGAAGAGCTGTTCCTGTTGCAGATGCTCGGCGACGACCGCGCCATCGCCCAGACCTACGTGGCCGGCCGGCCGCTGAAGCCGGCGCGCCCGGCATGATTTGAGATTTGTCGCAAAAATCGGAAACTGACGCAAACACACAAACACTTCCGCCGATCCTCGCCGGCTCTATGCTCGCCGCGCAACTCACGCGCCGGGAACCGGCCGGAGCCGGAGGAAACCATGGCGAACAATCCACGCGAAACAGGCGGCGTCGACGAATGGCTGCCGCTGCCCAAGCTGGCCGCGCTCGGCCTGCAACATGTGCTGGTGATGTATGCGGGCGCCGTCGCCGTGCCGCTGATCGTCGCGGGCGCGCTCGGCCTGCCGCCGGAGCAGCGCGCCATCCTGATCTCAGCTGATATTCTCGCCTGCGGCCTCGCTTCGCTGGTGCAATCCCTGGGGCTTCCCTTCGTCGGCATCCGCTTGC
>JAGWRL010000148.1 GCA_028876585.1 Pseudomonadota bacterium
CGCGCGAGCGGGCGGAGGCGGCCGGCGATCTCGTCGACATCGCCGAGCGCTGGCTCGCCCGCGCGGCGGCCGCCAAACTCGCCCATCTCGCCATCGAGCGCCATCGCGCCGCCGCGCAGGACCCGCTGATCGCCCGCGCCGGTGCGCTTTTCCGCGTCGCGACGGCGCAGAGCTTTGTCGGCCTCGGCGTCGGCTACGACGAGAACGACCACCCGATCCTGGTGGCGCGGCGCGCCGAGGGCAGGACGGTCGAGGTCAAGGGACTCAGCGAAGGCGCGCGCGACCAGTTGTTCCTGTCGCTGCGGCTGGCGTTGCTGGAGCGGCGCGAGGGCGAGCCGCTGCCGTTCGTCGGCGACGATCTGCTGGCGAGCTTCGACGACGAGCGCACCCGCTGCACGCTCGACCTGCTGGCCGAATTCGGCGCGCGGCGGCAGACGATCCTGTTCACCCACCACGCCCGCGTCGCCGAAATCGCGCGCCAGCTGGCCGGACGCGCGGTGGAGGTTATCGAGATGTAGCCGCGCCGCCGCTGTTGCGTTAGGGCGATATTCACGCCGCCTCGGGCATAGAGGCGGCGGAGGCCAGGCATGAGCGCGATCGAAACGAGCATGGGCGAAGTGAGCTTGCGGCGCCAGATTCCCGCCTTCGCGGCGGTCGGCGCCCTGGGCTTCGTCGTCGATTCCGGTTTGACCTACGCGCTGGTGCGCGGGTTCGCGTTCGACCCGATGTTGGCCCGCATCCCCGCTTTCGCGCTGGCGACGGTGTTCAATTTCGCGCTCAACCGCTCGCTCACCTTCGCCGGCTCGCGCGCGCCGCTGCTGCGCGCCTTCCTGCGCTATTGCCTGGTCTGCGGCGCGGGCTTTGCGGTCAACTGGACGGCCTACGCGCTGTCGCTGTGGGCGGCGGTCGAGCTTGGGCTGCACGTCCGGCCGGAGGCGCTGCCGATCTTCGTCGCCTTCGGCACCGGGGTCGCGATGTTCGTGACCTTCTTCGGCTTCAAACTGTTCGCCTTCCGCGACTGAGGCGTTTTTTCAGCGAGCGCGACGCGTCGCGCTTACGGCGCCGCCGGGGTCAAATCCTGCACGCGCTCGATCTTGCCGGCCAGAATCACCGCCTGGGTCCGGCTTTCGACGCCGAGCTTTTGCAGGATCGCCGAGACATGCGCCTTCACCGTCGCCTCCGACACGCTGAGTTCATAGGCGATCTGCTTGTTGAGCAGGCCCTGGCTCAGCATCATCAGCACCCGCACCTGCTGCGGCGTCAGCGACGACAGCCGTTTCACCAGCGCGCTCGCCTCGCGGTTGGCCGGCGATTTGGCGTCGAGGTCGGGCGGCGTCCAGCGGCCGCCGTCGAGCACGGCGCGAATCGCGGCGCGCATGGATTCGACATCGAGCGATTTGGGCACGTAAGCCGCCGCGCCGAATTCGAGGCAATGGCGCATCACCGCGCGATCCTCGTTGGCGGAGACCACGATCACCGGCAGCGCCGGCCGCTCGGCGCGCAGATAGAGCAGGCCGGAAAAGCCGCGCACGCCCGGCATCGACAGATCGAGCAGCACGAGGTCCATGTCGGGATGCGCTTCGAGCGCGGCGGCGAGCGTCTCGAAATCCTGCGCTTCATGGATCTCGACGCCGTCGATCGCGCCCGCGACGGCCTGTCGCAGCGCGCCCAGAATGAGCGGATGGTCGTCGGCGATCAGGATGCGCGTGGTTTCGCTCACTACAACCTCCCCTGCGCGCCTTTATCCCCCCGCGCGTTTGCGCCAGCATCGCGCGTTCGTGACAAAATGTCACGCCCGGCGCGCGGCTGTGTCAGGGTCTTGCGGGCAAGCGGCGACGCTACTCCGCCGCCTCGCGCATCTGGGCGCGGATGTTGGCGCGCAGGTCGTCGATCGAGACCGGCTGGCCGGCGCGCTGCACGCGCCAGAACGTCCAGCCGTTGCAGGCGGGCAACCCCTGCACCAGCGCGCCGATCTTGTGGATCGAACCCACCGCCGGCCCCAGTTTGAGCGCGCCGTCGGCGCGCACCAGCGCGCAATGGCGCCCCGAAGCGTCGGACAGGGTCTCGCCCGGCGCCACCAGACCCGCCTCGATCAGGCTGGCGAAGGCGACGCGCGGCTCGGAACGGCGCGTCGGCATCGGCGCCAGCGCTTCCGCCGCCAGCGGTTCGACCGCCGCGATGCGCGCTTCTGCCGCGGCGGCGTAGTGGGAATCGCGCTCCAGCCCGATATAGCTGCGGCCGAGCCGGCGCGCGACGGCGCCCGTCGTGCCGGAGCCGAAGAACGGATCGAGCACCAGATCGCCGGCGTTGGAGGCGGCCAGCAGCACGCGCGACAGCAGCGCCTCGGGCTTCTGGGTCGGATGGGTCTTGCGGCCGTTGTCGTCCTTCAGCCGCTCGGCGCCGGTGCAGATCGGAAAAAACCAGTCGGAGCGGGCCTGGCAATCCTCGTTGCCGGCTTTCAGCGCCTCGTAATTGAAGGTGTAGCCCTTGGCGTCGGCCGAGCGCGCCGCCCAGATCATCGTCTCATGCGCGTTGGTGAAGCGGCGGCCGCGAAAATTCGGCATCGGATTGGCCTTGCGCCAGACGATGTCGTTGAGAATCCAGAAGCCGAGGTCCTGGAGAATTGCGCCGACGCGGAAGATGTTGTGATAGGAGCCGATCACCACCAGCGTCGCGTCGCGCTTCATCACCCGCCGCGCGGCGGCGAGCCAGCGGCGGGTGAAAGCGTCGTAACTGGCGAAATCGGCGAATTTGTCCCAATCGTCGTCGACGCCGTCGACCTGCGATTGGTCGGGGCGCGACAGGCCGCCTTCGAGTTGCAGATTGTAGGGCGGATCGGCGAAGATCAGATCGACGCAAGATTCCGGGAGCCTGTCCATTTCGGCGACGCAATCGCCGACCAGGATGGCGTCCCTGGGCGGGGCTGCCATCGTGACGGGGCGTCCGGCCGCGGCGATCCCAGTACGAAGCACCTGAAGCTGGGCGGGGCGGCGAGACGCACCGACACGAGAAGCACGCATCTACGCTCACACTCTGTTACGCTTGACGCTACGCGGGTCTTTGGCGAAGCCGCCGTCGACGGTTCGTTTATGACGCGCCAAGGTAAAGGCGGGGTTAGCCTCGCGCAGGCTTCGGCGTCTCGTTTTCGTACGCCGGCAGAACAAGAAAACTTTGTGCGGTATCAGACGCTTATAAGACTTCGTTAAGGAGTGGCGCTGGCGCTGGATTTGAAGCTGCGCCGATGCAGCGGCGAGGGGCCGAGCTGGCGCAGCGCGTCGCGATGTGCGGCCGTCGCATAGCCCGCGTGGGCGGCGAAACCGTAGCCGGGGAAATGCCCGTCGGCGCGCGCCATCAGCCGATCGCGCGCGACCTTGGCGACGATCGAGGCGGCGGCGATCGACAGCGACAGCGCGTCGCCGTCGATGATCGCCAGCGCCGGACAGGCGAGCCCGCCCGGCACGTCGCGGCCGTCGATCAGCGCGAAATCGGGACGCACGGCAAGGCCAGCGACGGCGCGGGCCATGGCGCGCAAGGTGGCGCCGCGAATGTTGTGGCGGTCGATCTCCTCGGCGCAGGCGAAGGCGAACGAGACGGCGACCGCGCTTTCCAAGATCAGCGGAAACAGCGCCTCGCGCCGCGCCCGGTCGAGTTTCTTGGAATCGTCGATGCCGCGCGGCGGCCGCGCCCCGGCGGCGAAGATCACCGCCGCCACGCCGACCGGGCCGGCCAGCGGCCCGCGCCCCACCTCGTCGACGCCGGCGACGAAGCGCGCCCCGAGCGCGTGGCGTTGGCGCTCGAAGGCGAAACCCGGCCTGACCGTCATCCCGCCAGCGGCCCCGGCTTCAGCCGCGCGAGATCGAACGCCAGCACGTCGCGCAGCAGGTCGATGAAGGCGCCCGCGGCGTGGTCGGCGCAGGCCTCGCCCTTCGCGATCGTGGCCTTCGAGGCGTCGCCGGCGACGCCGGCGGCGGTGAGGTCGCTCGCCATCCAGCCGAAGCCGATCGGCTGGGTGACGCGCAACTGTTTGAATTCCTGCTCGATCCCGACCGCGGCGCTGACGAAGTTCTCCGCCCGCTCCATCTTCACGGTGTGCGGCTGGAACGCCAGCATCAGCGAGGTCTCGACCTCGCCGCCGTGGATGCCGTGCGCCCGCTCCTGCGGGCTGAACAGGCCTTCGGGCAGGCCGAGCCGGTGCCAGGCGGCGTGCACCGCGAGCATCCGATGGCGGATGCGCAGTTCGCGCGCGACGATGTCGATCACCGGCACGTTGCCGCCGTGCGAATTGATGAAGACGAGCTTGCGGCAGCCGGTGCGCGCGACGCTGTCGCCGATCTCCCCCCAGGCGCGGATGACCGTCTCGTGCGAAAACGTCAGCGTGCCGGGAAATTCGATGTGTTCGTTGGATTTGCCGATCGCCTGCACCGGCAGATAGAGCGCGGGCATGTCGTCGGGGGTGCGCTCGACGGCGCGGGCGAGATAGCCCTGGTTGATGAACGTATCGACGCCGACCGGCAGGTGCGGCCCGTGCTGCTCGGTCGCCGCCACCGGCAGAATGGCGACATAGCGGCTCATGTCGGTCTCGGCGAAGTCGCGCCAGCTCCATTCCGACCAGTATTTCGAGCGCCCCATCCCGTCCCTCCTCAATCCCGCCGCGCCGCGACCACCTCGATCTCGACCTTGAACTCGGGCCGGGAAAATCCCTGCACGATCAGCAAAGTCGAGGCGGGCGGCGGATTGCTTACGAATTCATCGCGCACTTTCATGTAGCCGCCCAAATATTCGGCGGCGCTGACAAAGGCGTTGATCCGCACGACATCGGCCATGGTCATGCCGGCGTCGCCCAGGATCGCCACGATGGCGCGGAAACACAGCCGCGCCTGCGCCTCGGCGCCCTCCGGCACCGCGCCGTCGCGCCCGACGCCGAGCTGGCCGGAACAGAACACGTAGCGCGCGCCCGGATCGACCTCGACGCCATGGGCGTATTGGGCGAATGGCGGGTGGATGGTGGTGGGGTTCAATCTGCGCAAGGCGCGGCGCCTTCATCTCGCGGGAACGGGCGGGTCCGGGTTACCCCTTGCCATGCCGCCACGCAAGATTGATGATGGCGCCGCAGTTGCTGGCGGCCTGACCGGCTGTTTCGCCAAGGAGCGTTTGAGATGAATCTGAGGGGCGTCTGGGTGGCCGTGGGCCTGAGCATGGCGGCGGGTTCGGCGCTTGCCGCCGACAAAGTGCGGTTCGGCACCAACTGGCTCGCCGAGGCCGAGCATGGCGGCTATTATCAGGCGATCGCCGACGGCACCTACGCCAAATACGGGCTCGACGTCGAAATCGTGCAGGGCGGGCCGCAGGCGGCCAACGGCATCCTGCTCGCCGCCGGCAAGCTCGATTTCTACATGGGCGCCGATCTGATCGAGGCGTTCGACGCGCTCAAGCAGAACGTGCCGCTGGTCGTCGTCGCCGCGCATTTCCAGAAGGACCCGCAGATCGTGATGTCGCATCCCGGCGTCGGGCTCGACAAGTTCACCGAACTCGTCAATTCGCCCGCTTATATCGCCAAGGGCGCGCCGTTCTACGAGTGGATGATCTCGGCCTATGGCTTCAAGGAGGAGAACATCCGCCCCTACACGTTCAACCCGCAGCCCTTCATCGCCGACAAGCACGCCATCCAGCAGGGCTATGTGACGTCCGAGCCCTATGCGGTGGAGAAGATGGGCGGCTTCAAGCCCAACATCTTCCTGTTCGCCGATTACGGCTTCTCCTCCTACGCCACCGTGATCGAGACGCGGGCCGACATCATCGCCAGCAAGCCCGATCTGGTGCAGCGCTTCCTCGACGCTTCCGCCATCGGCTGGTATCATTACCTCTACGGCGACAACAAGAAGGCCAACGATCTCATCAAGAAAGACAATCCGGAGATGACCGACGACCAGATCGCCTTCTCGTTCGGCAAGATGAAGGAATACGGCCTGGTCGATTCCGGCGACACGCTGACCAAGGGCGTCGGCGCGATGACCGACGAGCGCATCAAGGATTTCTACGACAAGATGGTGAAGGCGAAGGTGGAGCCCGCCAATCTCGACTACAAGAAAACCTACACGTTGCAGTTCGTCAACAAGGGCGTCGGGCTCGATCAGAAGCCGAAGTGAACGAAATGGCTGCTCCGCTCGCCTATCGGGCGTCGGCCGCGCAAGGCCCGGCGCCGCGCCTCGTGCGCCTGGAGGAGGTCGGCAAAACCTTCGCCAATGGCACGGTGGCGTTGACCGGGGTCGACATGGAGGTGCGGCGCGGCGAGTTCCTGTCGCTGCTCGGCCCCTCCGGCTGCGGCAAATCGACGATCCTGCGCATATTGTCGGGCCTGACCGCGCCGACCTGCGGCTGGATCAACTGGAGCGAGCAGGAGCACGAACTCGGCTTCGTGTTTCAGGAGCCGACGTTGATGCCGTGGACGACCGTGTTCGGCAACGTCTGGCTGCCGTTGCGGCTGAAGGGCCAGTCGCGCGGCGTCGCCAAGCCGGCGGTGATGGAGGCGCTGGAGAAGGTCGGGCTCGCCGGCTTCGCCAACGCCTATCCGCGCGAATTGTCGGGCGGCATGAAGATGCGCGTCTCGATCGCCCGCGCGCTGGTGACGCGGCCGGCGCTGCTGCTGATGGACGAGCCGTTCGCGGCGCTCGACGAGATCACCCGCAACAAGCTCAACGACGATCTGATGGCGCTGAAGTGCGAACTGGACGCGACCGTCGTATTCGTCACCCACTCCGTCTACGAGAGCGTCTATTTGTCCGACCGCATCGTCGTCATGGCTCCGCGCCCCGGCCGCATCGTCGCCGAAATCGAGATCGCCGCGCCGCTGCCGCGCAGCGAGGAGTTTCGTCTGGCGCCGCTTTACGGCGAGCGCTGCCGTGAGACCTCGGCGGCGCTGCATCGGGCGATGTCGCTCGAAGCGGGGGGCGTCGCTTCGTGAACCGGCGCCATATCCGTCGTTACGCGCTGCCCTCGTTCGCGCTGATCGCCGCGCTCATCGGCTGGGAACTGGTGGTGCGGGTCAACCAAATCCAGCCCGTCATCCTGCCGGCGCCGAGCCTGGTGCTGACGACGCTGATCGGCGATTGGCCGGTGCTGTTCCGTTCGCTGATCGTCACGCTGACGATCACCTTGCAGGCGCTGGTCGCGGCCACCGTCGGCGGCGCGCTGCTGGCGCTGGTGTTCGCCCGGTTCCGCTGGATCGAGGAGGCGTTCTTTCCGTTCGCCGTCATCATGCAGGTGACGCCGGTGATCTCGATCGCGCCGCTGCTGCTGGTCTATCTCAGTTCCGGCGGCGCGGTGCTGGTGTGCTCGTTTCTGGTCGCCTTTTTCCCGATCCTGTCCAACACCGCGCTCGGGCTGTCCTCGGTCGATCACAATCTGCTCGACCTGTTCCAGATGTATCGCGCCTCGCGCGGCCGGCAATTGCTGTGGCTGCGGCTGCCCTCCGCGCTGCCCTATTTCCTCGGCGGATTGCGGATCGGCGGCGGCCTGGCGCTGATCGGCGCGATCGTGGCGGAGATCGCGGCGGGATCGGCCGGACAGGGATCGGGCCTCGCCTTCCGCATCATCGAGAGCGGCTACCGGCTCAACATTCCCCGCATGTTCGCCGCGCTGGTGCTGATCTCGCTGGCCGGCATTTTCATCTATCTGGCGCTGAGCGCGCTGTCCTATCTGCTGCTGCATCGCTGGCACGACAGCGCGCGGAGCCGCGAGACATGAGCCCCGCGTTCAACATCGCCCGCGCGCGTCGCTGGGTCGCGGCGGACGCGCGCGTGCTGGGCGCGGATACGCCGCAACGCGACGCGCAGGGGTTCGGGCGGGTCGACATTCTCGTCGAGGCCGGCCGCATCGGCGCCGTCGCGCCGGCGGGCACGGCCGATTTCGGCGATGCGCCGCGCCTGCCGCTGGCGGGCCGCATCGCCACGCCGGCGTTCGTCGACGCGCACACCCATCTCGACAAGGGCCACATCTGGCGCCGCGCGCCCAATTCGAGCGGCGCTTTCGCCGACGCGGTCCAGACCACCGCGCGCGACCGCGCGACGCGCTGGAGCGCGGCCGACGTCGCCGCGCGGATGGAGTTCGCGCTGCGCTGCGCTTACGCCAATGGCACGCGGGCGATGCGCACCCATCTCGACAGCGTGCGGCCGCAGGCGGCGATTTCGTTTCCCGTCTTCGCCGCTTTGCGTGAGCGCTGGCGCGGCCGCGTCGAGCTGCAAGCCTCGCCTTTGTTCGGCGTCGACGTGCTGTTCGAGCCTGGCCATCTGGAGACGATCGAGGCGATCGTCGAGGCGCACGGCTCAAAACTGCTCGGCGCCGTGACTTATATGATTCCCCGCTTGCAGGAGGCGCTCGACGCGCTGTTCGCTGTGGCCGAACGCAGGGGTTGGGATCTCGATTTCCACGTCGACGAATCCGCCGATCCCGCCGCCCGCTCGCTCGGGGCTATCGCCGAGACGGCGCTGGCGCGCCGCTTCGCGGGCAAGATTCTCGTCGGCCATTGCTGCTCGCTGGCGCGCCAGGACGAGCGCGAGCGCGACGAGGTGATCGACAAGGTCGCGCGCGCGAAGATCGACGTGGTGTCGCTGCCGATGTGCAACATGTTCCTGCAGGATCGGCAGGCGGGCCGCACGCCGCGCTGGCGCGGCGTCACCGCGCTGCACGAGTTGAAGGCGGCCGGCGTCGAGGTGATGATCGCCGGCGACAACACGCGCGATCCGTTCTACGCCTATGGCGATCTCGACATGCTGGAGGTGTGGCGCGAGGGCGTGCGCATCCTGCATCTCGATTACCCCCACGCCGACTGGGCCGACGCGGTCGGCGCGGCGCCGGCGCGGGCGATGCGTCTCGCGCCGCCGCGGCTGGCGGTCGGCGAGCCCGCCGACATGATCCTGACGCAGGCGCGCGATTTCACCGAATTGTTCGCGCGGCCGCACGGCGACCGGGTCGTGGTGCGCGACGGCGCCGCGCTCGACGCCGCGCCGCCGGCCTATGCCGAACTCGACGCCTTGGAGGGTCTGGCGCCATGACGCCCGCTTATGACATCGCCGGTTTTCGCGCCGCCATCGGCGACGTCAAGGTCGAGGACAATCCGACGCTGGTCAAACAGAAGAGCCGTGATTTCTACTGGTACTCGCCGGTGCTGAAGCGCGAGTTGGAGCATGTCAGCGCCGACATCATGGCCTCGCCGCGCAATGAGGACGAAGTGCGCGCCGTGCTGGCGGCGGCCTATCGCTTCGGCGTGCCGGTGACGCCGCGCGGCTCGGCCACCGGCAATTACGGCCAGGCGATGCCGCTCAACGGCGGCGTGCTGCTCAATCTGGCCGAGATGAACCGCGTCATCTCGATCGCGCACGGCCGCGTCGTCTGCGAGCCCGGCGCTTTGCTGATCGACGTTGATCGCGCGCTGGCGGCGAGCGGTCAGGAATTGCGGATGTTTCCGTCCACCCGCGCCACCGCCTCGGTCGCCGGATTCGTCGCCGGCGGCTCGGGCGGCGTCGGCTCGATCAGTTGGGGCGGCCTGCGCGATTTCGGCAATGTGATCCGCCTGCGCCTGCTGACGATGGAGGAGACGCCGCGCGCGCTCGAACTCACCGGCGCCGATCTGCACAAGGCGATCCACGCCTATGGCACCAACGGGATCATCACCGAAGTCGAGATGCCGCTGGCGCCGCGATACGATTGGGTCGACGTGATGGTCGGCTTCGACGGCTTCGAGGCGGCCTGCGCCTACGCCGCCGCGCTCGGCGCGCAGGACGGCATCCTCAAGAAGCTCGTGACCACCGTCGCGGCGCCGGCGCCGCACGCCTATTTCCTGCGCCATCGCGGCCTGATCCCGCCCGACGCGAGCGTCGCGATCCTGATGATCGCGCCGCATGCGCTCGACGCCTTCTATGCGTTCACCCAGCCGTGGAAGGCGAAAATCCTGCTCGATTCGAGCCGCGCCGCGCCGGAGACGCTGAAAGGGCTGCCGCCCAATTACGAATTGACCTGGAACCACACCACCTTGCGCGCGCTGCGCGTCGATCCCTCGATCACCTATCTGCAAGTGCGCTACGGCGACGGGCTGCCGCTCGAGCGGGCGCACAGGATTTTGCGCAAATACGCGGGCGAACTGACCGGACATCTCGAATTCATCCGCTTCAACGGGCGGATCGAATTCGCCGGCCTGCCGCTGGTCCGCTTCACCGACGAGGCGCGGCTCGACGCGATCATTCGCGATCACGAAGAGATGGGCGCGTTCGTGTTCAACCCGCATCGCTACACCCTGGAAGAGGGCGGCATGAAGCAGACCGACGCGATCCAGCTCGCCTTCAAGCGCGAGACCGATCCGCGCGGCCTGCTCAATCCCGGCAAGATGATCGCGTTCGAGGACCCCGACTTCGATTTCACCGGCGGCCAGTCCTATCTGTTTCCGGGCCTTGAGGCGCGCGCGGCGGCGGCGCGCGGCTGATGCGCGTTCTCGTGCTCTACGCCCACCCGGTCGAGACCAGTTTTGGCGCGGCCGTGCATCGCGCATTGGTCGATGCGCTCAGCGGCGGCGGGCATCAGGTCGACGATTGCGATCTCAACGCCGAGGGGTTCGATCCGGTGATGACGCGGCAGGATCGGCTCGATTATCACGACGTTTCCCTCAACCGCCGCCGCGTCGCGCCCTATGTCGAGCGTTTGCTGGCGGCGGATGCGGCGGTGTTGGCGTTCCCGGTGTGGAACATGGGCTTTCCCGCCATCCTCAAGGGGTTCATCGACAAAGTGTTCCTGCCCGGCGTCAGCTTCACGTTGAGCGAGCGGGGCGATTACACGCCCTGCCTGCACAACATCAGGAAGCTCGGCGTCGCCTGCACCTATGGCGGCACGCGGCTGCGCACCTTTGTCGCCGGCGATCCGTGCCGGCGCTTCATCACACGTTCGTTACGGGCGGCCTGCGCGCCGGGCGCGGCCTGCGATTATCTGGCGCTGCACGACATGAATCACGCCCGCGCCGACCGCCGCGCCGCCTTTCTGGCGACGGTGACGCGGCGGTTCGCGGGTTGGTGAGGCTTTCGCGCGCGACGGCGGCGCTTGCGGAGGCGGGCCGCGCTCGTTAACGTCAACGTTCCAAACTTTCTGGCCGCGGGCCCTGAATTCACCAAGGAGGAGACGGGTGTCGGTGTCGGCTGACTATTTGCTGGATCGCCGCAGGCTGTCGCGTCAGCTGACGGTGTGGCGCGCGATCGCGTTCGGCGTCGCCGCGCTCGCCCTGATCGCGCTCGGCTTGCGGTTCGGCGGCTATCGGCTGGGCGTGGGCGGCGATCATGTCGCCAAGCTGCGGATCTCCGGCCTCATCACCGGCGACGACGCCACCGTCGCGGCCTTGCGCGAGATCGGCAAATCGGGCGCGCGCGCGGTGATCCTCGACATCGACAGCCCCGGCGGCACCACCGCCGGCTCGGAACGGCTGTACAACGAAATCCGCCGCCTCGCCGCCAAGAAGCCGACCGTCGCGGTCGTCGGCGCCTTGGGCGCGTCGGGCGCCTATATCACGGCGCTGGCGGCCGACCGCATCTTCGTGCGCGAGACCTCGCTGGTCGGCTCGATCGGCGTGCTGGCGCAATTTCCCAACGTGTCCGGCCTGCTCGACAAGTTCGGGGTCAAATATGAGACGATCAAATCCTCGCCGCTGAAGGCGGTTCCCAACGGGCTGGAGCCGACCAGCGACGCGGCGCGGGCGGCGATCGCCGCCGTGATCGACGATTCCTTCGCCTGGTTCAAGGCGCTGGTGCGCGAGCGGCGCGGCATGAGCGACGACGAGCTGGCGCGCGTCGACGACGGCCGCATCTTCACCGGGCGGCAGAGCCTGCCGCTGAAACTGGCCGACGCGTTCGGCGGCGAGCGCGAGGCGGAGGCGTGGTTGACCGCGAACAAGGGCTTGCCGAAGGACCTTCCGATGCGCGATTATTCGCCGGGTTCGGGTTTGGCGGGATTCACGCTAAAGAGCCTCGGCGGCGGTCCGCTGTCGGTGCTGTGGCGCGCGTTCGGCGGCGAGGGCGGATCGGTTGACGGTCTGGTCTCGATTTGGCAGATGTCGGCCGGAAATTAAGGGCCAGCCTCGATGAGGCGCGTCACGGTTCGTGAAGGGGCGGCGTCGTGATTAAATCGGAATTGGTACAGCGTTTGGCGGCGCGCAACCCGCACCTCTACCAGCGCGACATCGAAAACATCGTCGATGCGATCCTCGGCGAGATCACCAACGCGCTGTCGCGCGGCGACCGCGTCGAGCTGCGCGGCTTCGGCGCGTTCTCGACCAAGCAGCGTCAGGCGCGCACCGGGCGCAATCCGCGCACGGGCGACAAAGTGCCGGTCGAAGAAAAATTCGTGCCCTTCTTCAAGACGGGCAAAGAGATGCGCGAGCGGCTCAACAAGTAAAGCCGCCGCGCCGCGAGCGCACGCCCTCAGTCGAGCGTGCCGACCGGCAGATCGTTGATCTTCTTGCGCCCGCTCTCCGCTTTCGGCTTGACCGCGTCGGGCGCTTTCTCAACCTCCGCCTTCGTCTGCGCCGGCTCCGGCGTCGCCGCCGGCTTGGGCGCTTCGACGGCCTTGGGCGCTTCCACGGGCTTGGCCGTCTCGGCCGGCTTCACGCTGTCGGCGGGGGTTGGCGATTTCGGCGCCTCGGCGGTCGGCGCGACGGCGGCCATCGACGAGGGCGTCGGCGTCGCGTCCGGGCTTGGCGCGTCGGCGGGCGCCTTCGCGACGTTGGTGTGGTGGTGTTTCTTCGCCGTCTGCCGTTTCGCCTTGGCCGCGTCGGGCGCGCGATCGGGCGGAATGGGTTTCGACGAGAATATGCCGTCGCTGCCGTAAACGCGCGTCGGCGGGTTGAGCACGTCGTCGAACGCCGTTCTGTCGTCGTGCTTGGCCGGCGCGTCGGCCTGGCCCGCATCGCGCGACGGCCGCATGACCCGTTCGTCGTCGTTGCGCGATCGGCGCGCAGTGGCGAAGCGTTCCAGCACCCGGCCGTCATGCGCGCTGACGATCAGCCGCAAGGTGCGTCCGGAAACGGAATTGACGTCGCAGATATAGACATCGCCGCGCCGCAGCAGCGGTCCGCGCAGTTCATAGCCGTTGTCTGCGAGCATGCCGGCCACCTGTCGCGGCGACATGTCGAAGAATGAGAAAAAGTTCTGCGCGCGCGCAGCCGGCGAAATGAGCAGCGCCGCCGCCAACGCCAGGCTCGACGCCGCTGCGTACCGAATGGCCATAACCCGCTCCTCGAACAACGCCTACAAGGTAAACGGCCTTGTCGGCGCAAATTAAGGCTTCGTTAGGACATTCTAGGCCCGGCCGCGCGCCAACGCCAGGAAGGCGTCGATTTCCGCGCCGGAAGTTTCAAACGAGGTTACCAGCCGGATCAGCGTCTCGCCCGGGCCGGGCGTGCGCTCGGGCGGCACGGCGCGGGTCGGCCAATCGTAAAACACCGCGCCAGCCGCGCGCCAGTCGGCGATCCGCGCCGTCGGCGCGATCACGAACACCTCGTTGATCTCGACCGGCCAGCCGGCGCGCACGCCGGGAATGGCGGTCAGGCCGTCGAACAGCCGCCGCGCGGCGGCGTTGGCGCGCGCGGCGAGGTCGAGCCAATGGTCGGCTGCGAGATAGGCCTCCATCTGCGCGCCGAGCAGGCGCCCCTTCGACAAGGTGTGGCCGCCGCGCTTGCGCAGGAAGGGAAAACTCTCGGCGCGGCGCTTGTCGAAGAAGATCACCGCCTCGCAGGCGAGCGCGCCGTTCTTGGTCGCGCCGAACGACAACGCGTCGATCCCGGCCCGCCAGCTCATTTCGGCGGGCGAACATTGCGCGGCGACGAGGGCGTTGGCGAACCGGGCGCCGTCCATATGGACGGCGAGCCCTTGCGCATGGGCGATCTCGGTCAGCGCCCGGATTTCGTCGAGGCTGTAGATCGTGCCGGCCTCGGTCGCCTGCGACAGGGTGAGCGCCGCCGGCTGGCAGGATTTGACCAGGCCGCGCGGAAAACGGGCCAAAGTCTCGCGCAAGGCGTCGGGCGTGATCTTGCCGTCGTAGCCGGGGATGCCGACCAGCTTGGCGCCGCCGGCGAAAAATTCCGGCGCGCCGCATTCGTCGTCGTGGACGTGGCTTTCCTCATGGCAGAACACGGCCTCCCACGGCCGCGCGAGCGCGGACAACGCCAGCGCGTTGGCCGCCGTGCCGGTGGCGACCAGAAAGGCGGCCAACTCCGTCTCGAAGACGTCCGCCAGCCGCGCCGTCGCGCGGCCCGACCAGGGGTCGGCGCCATAGGCGGCCGCCGCGCCCTGCGACGCCGCGGCGATGGCGGCCAGAATGGCCGGCGTCGCGCCGGCCCCGTTGTCGCTGGCGAAATTCAAGCCGCCCCCCTCGTGTTGACGCCCGCCTTTTGCCGGCGCCGCGCGCGCTTGACAAGCAAGGCGGACGGCAAACGGTTTTGCCGAAAATATTGTCGCAAGCGGCCGTCGCGACGCCTTGTGCGCGGCGGCCCTTTCTGGCATCCTTAACGAGATAGGACAGTCTTGCTGACCCATTCGCGCACGGCGCGGAGTTTGCAAGGCGCAAGGGCGCATCATGTCGGACGCGACGCACGCTGCCAAACGTTGGAAACGCCGCGCCTGAACGGCTTCGGCGCCGACTGCCCCTGTCCCCCGCATCGCAATTGAATTAGACAGCCTGAAAATTCGATACGAGCGCTTAAGCTGGCGCGTTTCAGGCTTCCCAAAGGGAGTGGAGAGATGAACGAGACGACTTCCCCCGCTCCGCTCGGCGCGGACCCGGCAATGCCCCGCGCGGTCGGCCTCTACGACCCCGCCAAGGAGCATGATTCCTGCGGCGTCGGCTTCGTCGCCGACCTGCACAATCGCAAGAGCCACGCGATCCTGGAAAAGGGATTGCAGATCCTCGTCAACCTCGATCATCGCGGCGCGACCGGGGCCGACGCCACGCTCGGCGACGGTTGCGGCGTGCTGACGCAGATTCCGCACGCCTTTTTCGCCGAGGAATGCGCCAAGCTCGGCTTCACTTTGCCCGCGCCCGGCCATTACGCGATCGGCCAGTTCTTCATGCCGCGCGACGCCGAGGCGCGCGCCCAGGTCGAAAAAATCGTCGAGCAAGCGATCGCCGCCGAGGGCCAGAAGCTGATCGGCTGGCGCGACGTGCCCGTCGACAACTCCCGGCTTGGCCCCCGCGTGAAGGCGGTCGAGCCGGCGCATCGCCAGGTGTTCGTCGGCCGCGGCGTCGGCGCCGAGAGCGAGGACGCGTTCGAACGGCGCGTGTTCCTGATCCGCAAGGTCGTCTCCAACCGCGCCTATGAGATCGGCGGCCCCAAGATCGCCGAGTATTATCCCGTGTCGATGTCGTGCCGCACCATCGTCTACAAGGGCATGGTGCTGGTCGATCAGCTCGGGCCTTACTACAAGGACCTGACCGACCCCCGGTTCGAGACCGCGCTGGCGCTGGTGCATCAGCGCTTCGCCACCAACACGTTCCCGTCGTGGCGGCTGGCGCATCCCTATCGCATGGTCGCCCACAACGGCGAGATCAACACTCTGCGCGGCAACGTCAACTGGATGGCGGCGCGTCAGGCCAATGTCGATTCCGAACTGTTCGGCAACGACATCTCAAAACTGTGGCCGATCTCCTACGAGGGCCAGTCCGACACCGCCTGTTTCGACAACG
>JAGWRL010000149.1 GCA_028876585.1 Pseudomonadota bacterium
TGCGGTTCGACTGCGCGCCGCGCGCGGTGTTTCTGGGCCTGCCGGTGAATGGGCGGCGGGTGCTGTTCGCCGAGAACGTGTTCTACCGCTTCAACGGCGACAGGATCGCCGAGGTGTGGTCGGTGGTCGACAAAGCGGCGATCGAGGCGCAGCTGGCATGAGGCGGGCTCACGCCGGTTTCGCGCCGAGGTGAACCGGCTCGGTCTCGATCAGCGACTTCGAGCGGATCATGTCGCGGGTCGCCTCGGCGTAGGCCCTGAAATGCGGCGAGGAGAGATGCGCGGCATAGGCGGCCGCGTCGGCGTAAATCTCGAAGAACCGCAATTTATGCGGCCGGCCCTTCTCCGCCACCGCATAGAGCGCGAGAACGCCCGGCTCGACGCGCAGCGAGGTTTCGATCTCCGCGCGGACGGCGGCGAGATAGTTTTCCAGCCGCTCGGGATCGATCTCCAATTCCGCGATCCGAACCAGCGCCATCGCGAATTCCTGTCACATGCCAATGGTCAGTCGCTCTGACTTGTCATGCCCGGGCTTGTCCCGGGCCTCCACGCCGCGCCGCTTTTGCGAAGTGCGAAGCCTGTCCCCTACGTCTCAGCCGCTCATTCGACCAACGCGAACACTCGGCGGCGTGGATGGCCGGGACAAGCCCGGCCATGACGGCGGTTGGTTCCCACTTCGATCGGTCTCACCCCGCATAGGCGCCCTTGTAGGCCTCGCGCAGCGCCGCCTTCTGCACCTTGCCCATCGCGTTGCGCGGCAGCGCCTCGACGAAGAACACGCGCTTGGGCTGCTTGAATTTGGCGAGCCGGCCTTCGAGCGCCTCGCGGATGGCGAATTCGTCGATCGCCGCGCCGGGCACGCGCACCACCACCGCCGTCACGCCCTCGCCGAAATCGCGATGCGGCAGCCCGATCACCGCGCTCTCGACGACGCCTTCCAGCGCGTCGATCTCGCTCTCGACCTCCTTGGGATAGACGTTGAAGCCGCCGGAGATGATCAGGTCCTTGGCGCGGCCGACGATGTGGACGTAGCCCTGCGGGTCGATGCGGGCGAGATCGCCGGTGATGAAGAAACCGTCGGGGCGGAATTCGGCGGCGGTCTTTTCCGGCATCCGCCAATAGCCCTTGAACACGTTGGGGCCTTTCACCTCGATCACGCCGACCTCGCCGTCCGGCAACGCCTTGCCGCTGTCCGGCTCGGCGATCCGCAGGCTGACGCCGGGCAGGGGAAAGCCGACCGTGCCGGCGATCCGCGCCCCGTCATAGGGGTTCGAGGTGATCATGTTGGTCTCGGTCATGCCGTAGCGTTCGAGGATGGCGTGGCCGGTGCGCTCGCGCCAAAGTTCGTGCGTCTCGGCCAGCAAGGGCGCCGAGCCGCTGACGAACAGCCGCATGTGCCGGGTCGCCGCCTCGCTCAGGCCGGGATGCTCCAGCAAGCGGGTGTAGAAGGTCGGCACGCCCATAAGCGAGGTCGCGCGCGGCATCGCGGCCATGACCGCGTCGGCGTCGAATTTCGGCTGGAAGATCATCGTCGCGCCGGCGAGCAGCGCGACATTGGTCGCCACGAACAGGCCGTGCGTGTGATAGACCGGCAGGGCGTGGATCAGCACGTCCTGCGCGGTGAAGCGCCACAGGTCGACCAGCGCCTGCGCGTTGGACGACAGGTTTTCGTGCGTCAGCATCGCGCCCTTGGAGCGCCCGGTCGTGCCGGAGGTGTAGAGGATCGCGGCGAGATCGTCGGCCTTGCGCGGCACGCTGGGCAGTTCATCGGGCGCCGCCGCTACGCGTTGCGGGAATGTCCCCTCGCCCCGGTCGCCGAGGCTTTCGACCGCGCGCAAGCCGAGCTTTTCGCTCAGAGCCCGCACGGCGTCGAGTTGCGCGGGGCGGCATAAAGTGAGCGCCGGCTCGGCGTCGGCGAGGAAATATTCCAGTTCGGTCAGCGTATAGGCGGTGTTGAGCGGCAACAGCGCGGCGCCGGCGCGGAAACAGGCGAGCGCGAGCACGATCGCGTCGGGCGATTTGTCGATCTGCGCCGCCACCCGGTCGCCCGGTTCGACGCCGAGTTCGACCAGCGCGCGCGCCATCCGGCCGGCGCGGGCGAACAATTCGCCGTAGGGGATGCGCCCGCCGTCGGGCGTCTCGATCGCGATTTTGTCGGCGCGGGCGGCGTGGGCGAGGATATCGTGGAGATTGGCGGACATACGCGAAACCTCTGTGGGGTCGCGCGCTTATAGACCCGGCCGGCGCGCCCAAGGAAGCGTGATTTGCCTGTCGGAGGCTTGCGCCGGATAAGCGCGGCCTCGCCAACGGAGGAGATTATGAGCGTATTCAGCCAGGGTCAGGTCGCCGTCATCACCGGCGCCGCGAGCGGCATCGGCCGCGCCGCCGCCGCGAGGCTGGCGGGGCGCTGCATGAAGCTGTGTCTGTTCGACCGCAACGCCGACCAGCTCGCGCAACTGGCGGCGAGCCTGCCCGCGACGACGCGCGCGGTGGTCGGCGACGTGTCGAAATTCGAGGACGTCGAGCGCCTGCGCGACGCCGCTTTTGAGGCTTTCGGCGCGGTGCATCTGCTGATGAACAACGCCGCGATCGGCCACGGCTCGAAGAGCTGGGGCGCGCTCGACCGCTGGGCGTCGATTCTGGACGTCAACCTGTGGGGCGTCATCCACGGCGTTCACGCCTTCACGGAGCCGATGCTGGCGCAGGGCGCACCGGCCGCGATCGTCAACACCGGCTCGAAGCAGGGGATCACCAACCCGCCGGGCGACCCGGCCTACGCCGTCGCCAAGGCGGGCGTGCGCGTGCTGACCGAACAACTCGCGCATGATCTGCGCAATGTTGAAGGCGGCCGGGTCAGCGCGCATCTGCTGGTGCCGGGCTGGACCTTCACCGGCCTGACGGCGGGCGAACAGGCGGAAAAGCCCGCCGGCGCCTGGACGCCGGATCAGGTGGTGGAGCGGATGATCGGCGCCGTCGAGGCCGGCGAGTTCTACGTCTATTGCCCCGACAATGTGGTGTCGGAGGCGCTCGACGCGCTGCGTCTGCAATGGAGCGTCGGCGACATCATCGAGAAGCGGCCGGCGCTGTCGCGCTGGCATCCCGATTGGAAGGCGCGCTTCGAGGCGTTCGCCGCCGAGCGGCTTTCCTAGGCGAGCCCCATCTCCTTCAAGACCTCCGAGGCGAGGCGGAAACAATCCATCGACGCGGGGATGCCGCAATAGCCGCCGATTTGCAGCAAAACCTCCTGCAACTCGGCGACGCTGACGCCGTTGTGGATCGCGCCGCGCACATGCACCTTGAATTCGTGCGGCCGATTGAGCGCGGCGAGCATGCCGAGATTGAGCAGGCTGCGCGATTTTCGGTCGAGGCCGGGGCGGTTCCAGATTTCGTCCCAGGCCCATTCGGTGGCGAGCGTCTGAGCGGGCCAGTTGAAGTCGCTCGCGCCTTGCAGGCTGCGCTCGACATGGGCCTCGCCCAGCACCTCGCGCCGGGTTTTGAGGCCGCGCTCGAAGCGCTCGGAACGGGGGCGGGTCATTTCGAAATCCCTTCGTTGGCGAGCGCCCGGACGACGGCCGGGCGGGCGCGCATGCGCCGGTAATGCGTGGCGATGCGCGCGGGCGCCGGCCATTTCAAGCGGTCGATCGCCCAATAGCAGACGTAGAACAGCGCGCTGTCGGCGATCGAGAAATCGCCCGCCAGCCAATCGCGGTCTTGCAGCGTGGGGTCGAGAATTTCGAGCCCGGCGGCGGCGATCTCGCGCCCGCGCGCCTTGGTCGCGTCGAAGTCGGCTTCGTTGAAGGCGAAATAATTGGGGCGGAACACGCGGCGGAACCCTTCCGTGTGGATCGTGCCGACGACGTAATCCAGCGCCTCGTACATGCGCGCGCGGGCGAGCGGCGCGGTGGGAATGAGCTTTTTCTCGGGGTGAAGCTCGGCGAGATAAGTCGCGATCGCCTGATATTCGGTCAGCGCCGAGCCGTCGTCGAGTTGCAGCGCCGGCACCTTGGATTTCGGGTTCATCGCGCGAAAGTCCGCGCCATATTGCTCGCGCGCGGCGAAATCGACGCGCTTCAGCGTGAACGGCGCGCCGATCTCTTCGAGCAGGACGTGGACGCCCAGCGCGCAGCTGCCGGGGGAATAGTGTAGTCGCATCGTCGCCTCCCATGTCCGCCCGCGCTTAGCATGAAGGGCGTCGCGGCCCAAAATACTTTGCCGCGCGACCTTGACGGCAAACGCGTCGCCCTCTAGTTTCCGCGCGCAATCGAACTCGCACGAGGCCCGACGTGGGTATCCTTATCGTAAGATGCGCGCCGCGAGGTGGACGGACCTGAGGGTTCGGTTCCACGCTAACGGCGCATGACACAGGCCCCTCGCGGGCCTTTTTTATTGCCCTGAACTTCCGAGCGCTTGAGGAGACACGAGATGGCGAAGCACATGACCGGGGCCGAGATGATCGTCGAGGCGCTGAAGGATCAGGGCGTCGAATACGTGTTCGGCTATCCCGGCGGCGCCGTGCTGCCGATCTATGACGCGCTGTTCGGCCAGAACCAGGTGCGCCATGTGCTGGTGCGCCAGGAGGGCGGCGCGGGTCACGCGGCGGAGGGCTACGCCCGCTCGACGGGCAAGGTCGGCGTGCTGCTCGTCACCTCCGGCCCCGGCGCCA
>JAGWRL010000021.1 GCA_028876585.1 Pseudomonadota bacterium
AAACAGAGCGACGATGACCCATGTGGCGACGACCGTTTGGCTGATCGCCAGCGGCCCCAGCATGAACGCCTAGGCGTTCATGCTGGGGCCGCTGGCGATCAGCCAAACGGTCGTCGCCACATGGGTCATCGTCGCTCTGTTTGGCGTCGTTTCATGGTTGCTGACGCGGCGCCTGTCGCTGCGCGCCGGCAAAGGGCAAGCGGCGATGGAGTTGCTCGTTTTCACCATCGACGACCAGATTCGCGCCACCATTCCCGGCGACCCCGCGCGCTACCGGCCGCTGATCGGCGGCTTGCTGCTGTTCATCCTCGCCGCCAACTGGTCGTCGCTGATCCCCGGCGTCGAGCCGCCGACCGCGCATCTGGAGACCGACGCCGCGCTGGCGCTGATCGTGCTGGCGGCGACGATCGGTTATGGCGTGCGCGCACAGGGGCCGTGGGGCTATATCAGAAGTTTCGCGCGGCCGAGCTGGGTGATGATCCCGCTCAATCTGATCGAGCAACTGACCCGCACCTTTTCGTTGATGGTGCGCCTGTTCGGCAATGTGATGAGCGGCGTGTTCGTGATCGGCGTCGTGCTTTCGCTCGCCGGCCTGCTCGTGCCGATCCCGCTGATGGCGCTCGATCTGCTGACCGGCGCGGTTCAGGCCTATATCTTCGCCATGCTGGCGCTGGTGTTCATCGCCGCGGCGGTCGAAGACGAAACCCCTCCCACCAAGGACGCCGCCCGATGAAGGATTATGTCGATCTCGTCAGCATCCTGGGCGCGGCGCTCGCCGTCGCCTTCGGCGCCATCGGTCCGGCGTTGGCGGAGGGGCGCGCGGTGGCCGCCGCGATGGACGCCATCGCCCGACAGCCGGAAGCGGCGGGGACCATTTCGCGCACGCTGTTTGTTGGTCTGGCGATGATCGAGACGATGGCGATCTACTGTCTGGTGATAGCGCTTCTGCTGCTGTTCGCCAACCCGTTCCGCTGACGCGATGACATTCGACTGGCTCACCTTCGGCTTTCAGCTCGTCAATATCGTCGTGCTGCTGGCGATCCTGCGGCATTTCCTGTTTCGTCCGCTGCTGCGCATCATCGATGCGCGTCAGGCGCAGACGCAGGCCGCGATGGACGAGGCCGCCGCGCTGCGCGCCGGAGCGGCCGAAGCCGCGCTCGCCGCGAAAACCGCGCTGGCGCAGGCGGAGGGCGTGCGCCGCGGCGCGCTGGAGCAGGCGCGGATCGAGGCCGAGGCGCAACGCAAGTCCTTGCTCGACGCCGGGCGCGCCGCCGCCGCGCAGATATTGACGGAGGCGCGCGCCGAGGCGGCGCAGGCGGCGATCCGCGCCGGGCGGGACAATCTGGCCCACGTTCGCGAACTCGCCGAAGCAATTGCGCGCCGCGCGATTTCGGCCTTGCCCGATCCGCCGACGATCGCCGGCTTCGCGCGGAAACTGGGCGACGTGCTGGCTGAACTGCCGCGCGAGCGGCGCGAGGGGCTGTTGGTTGGCGGCGAGCGACAACTCGTCGCGCCGCATGCGCTCTCGCCCGAGGAGATCGAGACCGCGCGCGCCATTCTGCGCCCGCTCGGCGTCGATGATCTCGGCGTCGCCGTCGACGCTTCGTTGATCGCGGGGCTGGAGTTGCGCACGCGCACGGGCGTTGTGAGAAACTCGCTCGCGCATGATCTCGACCGCATCTCACAGGCGCTCAATCATGACGACGCTGCCCGGATTTGACGCGCTGAAGGCGCGGGTCGCCGCCGCCGCGCTCGGGCCCGAGGCCAGCGAGCGGGGCGAGTTGACGGAAATCGCCGACGGCCTCGCCCATGTCGCGGGCCTGCCCGGCGCGCAATTGGGCGAGATCCTGACCTTCGCCACCGGCGCGCGCGGCTTCGTGCTCAACCTCGACGAAAACGCGCTTCAGGCCGCCTTTCTTGATCCGATGGCGGGGATCGGCGCGGGCTCGCAAGTGACGCGCACGGGGCGGCTCACCTCGGTCCCGGTGGGAGCGGGATTGATGGGCCGGGTGGTTGATCCGCTCGGGCGGCCGCTCGACGAACAGGGGCCAATACAGGCCGACGAATATCTGGAGATCGACCGCCCCGCGCCGGACATCATCGAACGCGATTTCGTGGCGCGGCCGGTGGAGACCGGCGTCCTCGTCGTCGATTCGCTGCTCGCGATCGGGCGCGGCCAGCGCGAGTTGATCATTGGCGAGCGCGGCACAGGCAAGACCTCGATCGCGGTCGACGCCATCCTCAACCAGAGATCGAGCGACATCGTCTGCGTCTATGTCGCCATCGGCCAGCGCATGACGGCGGTGCGCCGGGTGATCGAGGCGGTGCGCGCGCGCGGCGCGTTCGCGCGCACGATCTTCGTCGTCGCGCCCGCCACCGCCGAGCCGGGCCTGCGCTGGATCGCGCCGTTCGCCGCGACCTCCATGGCGGAATGGGTGCGCGACCGGGGCGGCCATGCGCTGATCGTCTATGACGACCTGACCAAACATGCCGCCGTCCACCGCGAACTCGCCCTGCTGTCGCGTCAACCCTCGGGCCGCGAAGCCTATCCCGGCGATATTTTCTATCTGCACGCCCGGCTGCTCGAACGCTCCGCGCAACTGTCGCGCGAGCGCGGCGGCGGTTCGTTGACGGCGCTGCCGATCGCGGAGATCGAGGCGGGAAATCTGTCGGCCTATATCCCAACCAACCTCATTTCGATCGCCGACGGCCAGATCGTCACCTCTGCGACGCTGTTCGCCGCCAACCAAAGGCCGGCGGTCGACATCGGGTTGTCCGTCAGCCGCGTCGGCGGCAAGGCGCAGGCGGGCGCGCTTAAGGCCGTCGCCGGCCGGCTGCGGCTCGATTACGCGCAATATCTGGAAATGAAGATGTTCTCGCGCTTCGGCGGATTCGGCGACGCCGCGATGAAGCGCCGTCTCGAACGCGGCGAACGCATCGCGGCGTTGCTGGCGCAGGATCGTTACGCGCCGCTCGCCACGGTGGCGCAAGCGGCGCTGCTGGCCGCGCTCGCGGCGGGTGAGTTGGACGCGGCGCCGGTCGCGGAGTTCCCGGCGATCAAGGCGGCGCTGGGGCCGCTGATCGCGGCGGAGCCGCGGCTTGCGGCGTTGCGCGCCGCCCCGGACGCGATTGACGAGCCGAGCCGCGCCGCGCTGATTGCCTGCGTCAGGCAGGCGGTGGCGCAAGCGGCGGCGAGGGCGCCATGAATCGCCCCGAGGAGATCAAAGGCCGGATCGACAACATCCACGAGATCGAAAACATCGTCTCGACCTTGCAGGCGCTGGCGACGGCGCACATGATGGAAGTGCGCGCGCATCTGCAATCGATCCGCGCCCACGAGGCCAATATCGCCAGCGCCCTGTCGACCGCGCTTTCGCTGATCGAGGTCGAACCCGTCGAAGCGCCGAGAGGGCCGGGCGTCGCCGTCGTCGTCGGCGCGGCGCAGGGATTTTGCGGTGGTTATGCCGACCGTCTGGCCGAGGCGGCGTTGGTTGAAGCGGCCAACGGCTGCGCGCTGATGGTCGCGGGCGCCCGCACCCTCGGCGCGCTGACCGAGCGCGGCGTCGCGCCGATCTGGTCGGAGGAAACGGCGCCGCACGCGCGCGACGTGCCCAAGCTGGCGACGCGCCTAGCCGACGCGCTGTTCGCGCATCTGATAGGCGCGCCGGGGGCGCCGGTGACGATCCTTTACGCCGACCCCGCGGCGGTCTCGTCAATCCAGCGCCGCTCCGTGCTGCCGTTTGATTTTGGCCGGTTTCCGCCGCAAGCGGGGAAAGATGTGCTGATCACATTGCCAGTCCCCGGGCTGTTGGCCGCCTTGGTTGAAGAATATGTCTTCGCCGAGCTGTGCGAAGCGCTCATGCTAGGTTTCGCCGCCGAGAACGGCGCGCGCGCCGCAACCATGGCGCGGGCGAAGGCGAATGTCTCGCGCATCGCGGCGGAGCTGAAGGGAGAGTTTCAGCGCGCCCGGCAGGAGCAGATGACGACGGAGATCATTGAGCTTTCCGTCGCGTCGGGCGCCTAACTGGTTGCTCGCTCGCGACATGGGCGAGCGCGCCGACGAAATCGAACCCGTTTTGGTTGGACGCCGCCTGATGGCAGCCCATGCAACTCGACGGCGCCTCTTGCAGATAGCTCTCCAACGTCGTGTTGACCAGGTTCTCCTGCGCCGCCGCGGTGGATTTGTAAGTGTCGTCGCGCGGGGCCTCCCGCCCCGGAAAATAGGCGCCGTCGTTTGCGGGGCCGGGAGGATCGGAGCTGGTCGGCCATTGCGCGGCGACGAGCATATAATGTTCCCAGACCGTTCCCTTGACGGCGCTCTGCGCCCAGTAATCCCGGTTGGTCGCCATCAGCGCGGCGTTGATGGGATGCCGGCGCACGATCTGCATCGCCGCCGGCGCCGGCTTCGGCGGGTTGGTCGCATCGATCGGCAGCGTCGCGGCGGCGCCGAACGGCGGCCAGAGCTTTGCGGCGCGGGCGGGATCGAAAAATCCGTAGGGCGCCTGCGCGTCTGCGGCGTCAGGCTCCCGCGCCGCGCCGACGCCCGCCGGGGGCACGTTGTCGACGTGCTCGAACGACGCCCAGATCCATTGCGGCCGCGTCGGCGTCTTGATCGCGATGTGCAAGCCCACCAGCGCGATGTCGCGCGGCTTGCATAGGATATGGCCGGCGGCGAGCGTGCCGGCGACGTCGACAATCGCGGCGCGCGTGACGTAATAGCGCGCCCGCGCGGCGGGGCTGTCAGCGGCGTTCAACGGCCGCCACGCGGCCTTGAGCGCGATCGAACCGACGGGGAAATGCGCGGGGTGTTCGACGTCGGGCAAATTGCGCCCCTCGCTCCAACCGTTGGCCGCGAAAGTCGCGAACTCCAACGCGTTGAACCGGGTTTCGTAGCGCACATATTCGCCGTTGCGCGCCACCAGCGGATTGGCGGGCGCGTCGGTCGAAAAGCTCGGTTGGTTGAACTCGGCGAACGGGGTGAAGGCGGCGATCGTCTTTTCGGTGGCCTCGCCCCCGCAGGGATTGGGGCCGGCGAAGCTCTCCCACGGCGTCGGCGCGAGGCGGCGGCCGTCCGCGTCGACCGGGAACGTCTCCGTCGCGGATTTGAACGTCTCCCAGACGCGCGGCCCCGGATCGCCGATCGTTTTGGCGCGGTCGGGCGTCCCGCGCCCCGCCGCCGGCCAGTTTAACGCGATGAAGGCGCGCCAGGCGAAATCGCCGACCGTGGCGAAGCCGTCGCCGCCCGTCGCCGCGTCGTCGAGCCGATCCGGCGACAGCAGAGGCGAAGCGGCCAAAGGCGTCGCGGCGGCGACGGCGAGCGCGACGATAAGCGGCTTCGCCCTCATCGCGGCGGCGACCGCCAGGCGTCGATCGACCACGGTCCGGCGCCGCCCGTTGCCAGCGCGAGGAAACCGCCGGCCATGGCGACGTTCTTCTGGAACTGGACCGCCTCCGCCATATGGAAGAACAACGCGGTCAACAGGCAGAACCCGGCCAGCGCCAGCGCCGCCCACCGCGTCTTGAGCCCGAGCAGCACCAGCAGGCCGCCGCCCAGTTCCGTCAGGATGACCGCCGGCAGCAGCGCCGCGGCCACGCCATACTGCGCCATGTAGCCGCCGACCGCCTGATAATTCGTGATCTTACCGTAGCTCTCGACGATGAAAATATAGGCGAGCATGGCGCGGGCGAGCAGCAGCGACGGACCCGCGAAGCGTTGCAGAACGGCAAGCTCGCCATCGAGGCGAAAGCCGACGGGCGAAGGTTCGACACGCGACATGACGGGCGCTCCTTCCGCCTACAGCGCGTGCGCCTCGCCCAACGCCTTGGCGAGGCGCTGGTAGTATTCGCACTCCGCCGCGCCGCACAGCTGGCCGATGGCGGCCAGTTGCGCCTTGGCGAGGTCGAACTTGCCTTCGATCACATAGGCCTCGCCGAGATACTCGCGCACTTGCGGATATTTGGGATCGAGCGCGATCGATTGCAGATAATAGTGGATGCCCTCATCGACCTGGCCAAGCTTGCGGGTGGCGTAGCCGCGATAGTTGAGCGCGCGCGGCGTATTGGGATTGTCGAGCAGGTCCAGCACGTCGAGCGCCTCCTGATAGCGGGCGGCCGAAGCGAGCGCGAACGCGTATTCGGTCATCTCGGCGTCGGGCAGGACGCCGGTGTGGCGGCGCAGGCAGGTATGCTTCTTCCTGTCCCAGACTTGCCCCGGACGGCAGGTCGTCAGATCGTCCTTGCTGTGCGTGGCGCGCGGGGCGGCGCCCGCGTTGCCGCCGCCGGGGGCCTCCCCGCCACCGCCGCCGCCACCGCCGCCGGCCGCGAAGGCGCTGGACAGGACGAGGGAGAGCGCGCCGGCGGCGATTGCCCGGCGCGCACGGGTGAAACCGCGATCCGAATTCCTGGCCGACATATCATGCTCCTCTTCTGCGCGGCGCGCGCAACATGGGAACACGCAGAGGCTGAGACTTATTCGATGTCCCCTTCGCGACCCCGCGCAATGGCAGCCACCTTAGCACATGAGCGGGGGAGGGCGCGACCTGGGCGCGGCGCGGGCGCGACGCGAAATCAGAACACTTTCACGTCGGTCGCGCGACAACTCATCGTGATCTCGCTTCCGGGGGCGGGCATGGCCCGACCGGCATCCGGCGCGACGCGCATGGACAAGACGGCGCCCCAGGCGGTGGCGACGGACAATTGCATGTACTCGCCGAGGTAGGTGGCGCCGGTGACCGTGCCGCGCAGCCTCGGCGCGCCGTCCCCCGCCTCGCCCAGGCGGAGGTGATCGGGGCGGATCATCAGCGAGACTTTGTCCTGCAACGCGTCGACCCGATCGAGCGCCAGTTCGCGCAGCGCGGTCCCATCCGGCAGCACGATGCTCTGGTCGGAGCGCGACAGCCGGCCATCGAGGAAATTGGAATTGCCGATGAAGCTGGCGACGAAGCGCGAGCCGGGCCGCTCGTAGAGGTCACGGCCCGTGCCGATCTGCTCGATGCGGCCGGCGTTGA
>JAGWRL010000150.1 GCA_028876585.1 Pseudomonadota bacterium
CGCGCCAGCCGGCGCGATCGCGCAAAGCGCGGCGCAGGTTGAGCGTCAGGCGACGCAGCGCCCGGCGCGGCGGCACATGGCGCGCGAAGGCGAGGGATTGGCGCAGACGGTCGAGCAAGGCTCAGCGCGCCGCCGCGGTTTCGCGGATCGGCTCGCGCGCCGCGACCTTGGCCAGCAGCGCCAGGAAGCGCGCCGCCACTTTGGCGCGGTCGAGGTTCTGGTCGGCGTAGGCGCGGCCGGCGCGGCCGTAAGAAGCCGCCAGCTCGGGATCGTCGGCGAGCCGGCGCATCGCGGCGGCGAGCTCGGTCGCGCTCTCCGGCGTGATCGCCAGCCCCGCGCCGGCCGCCTCCAGCACCTCTTTCGCCTCGCCCTCGACGCCGAGGATGACGGGGCATTGCATCGCCATCGCCTCCGACATTTTCGACGGGTAGACGGTCTTGAACGTGTCGCTACGCTTCAGCAGGATCAGGCTGGCGTCGGTGGCGCTCCACAGGCCCGGCATCTCGGCTTTGGGGCGCTGGCCGAGCATCACGACATTGTCGAGCTTGCGCGCGTCGCGCGCGGCGCGCAGCCGCGCCTCCTCCGCGCCGCCGCCCGCCATCAGGAAGGCGAAGCGCGGCTCGCCCTTGAGCAATTCCGCGGCGTCGAGGATGGTGTCGAGGCCATGCGCCATGCCATGCGTGCCGACATAGGCGCCGACGAATTTGCCTTCGAGCCCGAGCTTGCGCTTGACTTCGTCGCCGTCGCCGCTCTTGCTGAAGGCGGAGAGATCGGCGCCGTTCATGAACACCGCGATCTTCGAGGCGTCGCCGCAGCGCGCGGCGATATGCGGGATGAACCCGCGCGTCAGCGAGATGATCGCATCGGCCTGCCGGTAGGCGAAGCCTTCGAGCCATTCGAGGAAGCGGATCGCCGCGCCCTTCTTCATCGCCCCGACCGCGACGATGCTTTCGGGCCAGATGTCGCGGATCTCCAGCACCCAGGGCGCGCGCTTGACCGGCCGCGCGAACAGCCCGACCAGCCCGCAGAAAAACTGCGGCGAGGTGGTCACGATCACATCCGTCCTGGGCAGGAACGGCAGCGCCAGGATGGCGGCGACCATATAACTGACGTAATTGAGCACGCGCGGGAGAAACCCCTCATTGGCGGCGAGCCAGGTCCACAGCCGCACGATGCGCACGCCGTCGCGGGTCTCGCTCTGCCACAGGCGGTTGCGATAACCGGGATAGACCTTGCCGTTGGGGTGGTTGGGCGCGCAGGTGACGACCGTCACCTGCGCCCCCGCCTGCGCCCAGGCGCGGCAATGTTCGGAGGTGCGCGAGGCGGGCGCATTCACCTCCGGGGGGTAATAATGGGAAAAAAACAGAATACGCATGACCAAAATCGCCCCTTCGCCTTTTTTCCGGCGCTTCGCCTCGCCAGATAGCCGCCGCCTTTGACCCAACCGCCACAGCGAGATCAAGATGACCCCGCCCTTCCGCGTCGACCTTATCGTCGGCGCCCGTCCCAATTTCGTGAAAATCGCGCCGATCGTGCGCGCGCTGCGCGCGAAGGGAACTTTCGCGCCGCGGCTGATCCATACAGGCCAGCATTATGACTTTCTCATGGATCGGGTGTTTTTCGAGGAACTGCGCATCCCCGCCCCCGACGTCAACCTGAAAATCGGCTCCGGCCCCGCCTCCGAGCAGGTGGCGAAGATCATGCTGGCGCTGCATCCGCTGTTCGTCGCCGACCGGCCGCACCTGCTGGTCGTGGTCGGCGACGTCAATTCGACCGTGGCGGCGGCGCTGACCGCCTCTTATCTGCGCATCCCCATCGCCCATGTCGAGGCCGGCCTGCGCTCGTTCGACCGCGAAATGCCGGAGGAATTGAACCGCCTGGTGGTCGACCAGCTCTCCGACCTGCATTTCGTCACCGAAAAGGAGGGGCAAGCCAACCTGATCGCCGAGCGGGTCGCGCCCGAGCGGATCAAGTTCGTCGGCAATGTGATGATCGACACGGCTTACGACGCGCTGGAGCGCGCCATTCCCGCGCCCGACACCTTCGCCGCGCTCGGCGCCTCGCCAGCGTTCCGCGAGCGGGCGGCGAACGGCTTCGGCTTCGCTACGCTGCACCGGCCCTCCAACGTCGACGACCCGGTCAAGCTCAAGGGCCTGATCGAGGCGCTAGCAAAGGTTTCGCAGAAACTGCCGCTGGTGTTCGCGGTGCATCCGCGCACGCGCGGCAATATCGAGAAGGCGGGCCTCGCCGAGACGCTCAACGCGCCGGGCCTGTTCGCCTGCGAGCCGCTCGCCTATCTCGCCTCGCTCGGCCTGATGCGCGACGCCAAGGTGGTCGTCACCGATTCGGGCGGCATGCAGGAGGAGACGACCGCGCTCGGCGTTCCCTGCATCACCGTGCGCGACAACACCGAGCGGCCGATCACCATCGAGGAAGGCACCAACACCCTGATCGGCGCCGACCCCGCACGCATCGGCCCGATCGTCGACGACATTTTGCGCACGGGCGGCAAGAGCGGGCGCAAGCCGGCGTTGTGGGACGGCAAGGCGGCGGAGCGCATCGCGGTCGAGGCGGAGGCGTTTTTGCGGGCGAGGAATTGACAAAAAGGCGAAAAGTGCAATAGTTGCACCGTAGCGAGGATGGACGTTTGTGCCAACGTTGCAACGCTTCGGCGCCGTCAGCATACGGATGTACGCCGACGATCATCGACCGCCGCATTTCCATATTGTCGCGCCTGAACTTTCAGGTGCTCGTGCGGATTTCGGATTTAGCCGTGATTGTCGGCGAGGCCCGTCCTGCCGATATCGCCGGGGCGTTGGCGTGGGCGCAAGCCCATCAGGAGAGTCTCGCCCTCAAATGGGCGGAACTTAACGAGCGAGGTTGAACATGCCGAAGAAGGTTTTGCCGCGCATCGTGGCGGTCAGCGCCGACGAGAAGCCGCTCACCCTTCGCATTCGCTGGGACAAGGCGGACGAGAGTGCAGTCGATGTGTCCGGGCTCGTCGAGACTTTTCGTGTCTACGAACCGCTGCGTTCGCCGGAAACGTTCGCCCGAGTTCGGGTTGGCGAGCACGGAACGGATGTTGTCTGGTCGGACGAAATCGACATGTCGGCGGACACCCTGTGGCGATTGGCGCAGGAGCAGACGGGCGCTTCCATGTCGCCGCAGGCGTTCAAACACTGGCGGGAGCGTAAAGCCTATACGTTCGATACAGCGGCGCGCGCACTGGGTTTGAGCCGCCGCATGGTCGCCTATTATGAGCAGGGAGCGAAACCGATCCCGCGCGTCGTCGCGCTGGCGACCCGCGCGCTGGAACGCGATTGACGGCTAAACGCGGTTTGAACCCAGCAACGCCTCCGTCTCCGCCCGCATCGGCGCGCTCGCCGCCCCCAGCCGCGTCACGCTGATCGCCGCCGCCGCGTTGGCGTAAAGCGCCGCCTCGGCGGAAGTCCGACCCGCCAGCCGCGCGGCGATGAAGGCGCCGATATGGGCGTCGCCCGCGCCGGTGGAATCGACCGCCTCGACGGCGAAACCGGGAATCCGCAACGCCGCCGCCCCTTCCGTCGCCAGCCAGCAGCCGTTCGCCCCATCGCGCACCAGCGCGCCCTCGCGGCCGAAGGCCAGCGCCCGCGCGGCTGCGGCCGGGTTCGCTTCGCCGGTCAGCGCCTGCGCCTCGCGCCGGTTGGCGCTGACCCAGTCGGCGCGGGCCAGCGCCGGCGCGACGCGGGCGGGATCGAGGCCGACCACCAGCGGCGTCGGGTCGAACATCAGCTTGACTGCGCGCGGCAAGGCGGCGAGCAGTTCGGCGAAAATATCCGGCTCGGGCGGCTCCGGCGCGGCATAGCCGCCGAGCAGCGCCCATTGGAAATCGCCCAGCGGCAAGCGGGCGAGGTCTTGCCGGGCAGCGGCGCGCTCGGCGCCGGGATTGACGACATAGGCGCGCTCGCCGTCGCGCTCGACCAGCACGACGCAAAAGCCCTGGTCGATCTCCAGCGCCCGCGTTTGCAGCGCCTCGACGCCTTCGGCGGCCAAAGCGGCGCGCACCCGGTCGGCGAACGGCCCGGTCCCGAGCGCGCCGCCATAGGCGACGTCGGCGCCGGCGCGGCGCGCGGCGGCCAGCGCGTTGAAACCGCCGCCGGGGGCGATCAACGCCGCCTCAGCGCGCACTTCCTCGCCGGGACGCGGCAGGCGCTCGATCCGTTGCAGGATGTCGACCACCGCGCCGGTGAGTTGCAGCAGCCCGCGCCTCACACGAAGCGGCCGGCCGGACGGGGAAAGACGCAAAGCGACGACATGTCGGACGCAGGTTTGCGGCGCCAGCCCGGCTTGTCAATCGTCGAAGTCGGCGCCGCAATGCGAGGATGCGATCTCGCATATGCGAAAAATGCTGGTCCCGGCGGCAAAAATCTGCTTATTCTATGATCACTTTTCCATTTCGCTTCAGGCGCGCCCCACATGACGAACGCCGTAACGCCGATCACGATCAAGAAATACGCAAATCGTCGGCTCTATAATACAGCGTCCAGCGCCTACGTTACGTTGGCCGACCTCGCCAAGATGGTTAAATCAGGTGAAGATTTCGTCGTATACGACGCCAAGACCAACGAGGACATCACCCGATCCGTGCTGACGCAGATCATCTTCGAACAGGAGGGGGTCGAGGGCCAGTCGGTGCTGCCGATTTCCTTCCTGCGTCAGGTGATCCGCTTCTACGGCGACAGCGTGCAGGCCTTGCTGCCGAGCTATCTCGAATATTCGATCGACCGCTTCACCGGCGAGCAGCACAAGATGCGCGAATCGATGTCGCACACGCTCGATCCCAGCGCTTATTCCGCCGCCTCGTTCAGCGCGTTGCAGGAAATGACGCGGAAAAATCTGGCGGCCTTCAACAAGGCGCTCGGCATGTTCACGCCTTTCCCCGGCGGCCCGACGGCGCCGGCCGCGCCGGCCAAGGACGGCAATGCGGAACTCAGCGAATTGCGCGACCAGCTCAGCGACATGAAGCGCCGGCTCGACGAGATGGCCGAGAAGAAGTGAGTTTTACGCGCTAGCCAGGTTCGGCGCAGCGTCGGCGGCGCGCGTCTGCGCCGGCCCGATATAATGGCCCTGGAGGTAGTCGACCCCCCATTCGCGCAGCAGGCGGGCGGATTCGGCGTCCTCGACCCATTCCGCCACCGTCAGGATGCCGAGATGCCGCGCGAAGGCGGCGAGCGTGCGCACGAAAAATCTGTCGTCGGCCGAACTCGCCAGCGCCTGCACGAACGCGCCGTCGATCTTGACCATGTCGACGCCGAGGCTGCGCAGGTTCTTGAACGAGGTGTGGCCGGCGCCGAAATCGTCCATCGCCACCCCAAGGCCGAGCGATTTGGCGCGCTTGAGCACGCGCGACGCCTCGGCGATGTGAGCGACCGCCTGCGCCTCGACGATTTCGATCGTCAGCCGCGCCGCCGCGCCCGGCGCGCCCGCCAGCCGATCGCGCAGCCGCTCGAACCAGCCCGCCGACAGCAGCGAGGCCATCGAGACGTTGAGCGACAGCCGCCGCTCCGGATCGACGGCGAGATGGGCGACCGCGAGTTCGAGCACGCGCTCGTCGACCATCTCGATCAATCCCAGTTTTTCCGCCACCGGCACGATCGCGTCGGCGCCCAGCACCCAACCGTCGGGCAGATGCAGCCGCACCAGCGCCTCGTCGAACGGCGGCAGCCGCGATCCGGTCGGGGCGATCGGTTGCAGCGCAATGTCGAGCCGGCGGTCGTTGAGCGCGGCGACGATCTCGTCGCCGACCCAGGCCTCGCGCCGCCGCGCCTCCGCCAGCGCGTCGTTGACGGTGAAGACGGCGGTGGCCTCGCCGGTGTCGAACGCCAGCCCGAGCGCTTCGTCGGCGCGTTGCAGCAGCAGATGCGCGCTGCGGGCGTGGCGCGGGCTGAGCGCGACCCCGACGCGCGCCTGGGCGCGCAACGGCCCGGCGGACGTGGGGTAGAATTCGCTGTTGACGCGCCTGGCGATGCGCGCCGCCGCCACCGAGGGCTGATCGTTGGCGCCAAGCGCGACCAGCAGCGCGAATTTGCCGCCGGAATAGCGCACCAGCTTGTCGCCGCCGCGCAGGCTGCGCGCCAGCCGGCGCCCGGCCGCCATGATGAGTTGGTCGCCCGCGTCATAGCCGTGGCGGGCGTTGACGGCGGCGAGATCGGCAAGCCCGACCACCATCAGCGCCAGCGTGGCCTCGGCGGGGCGCGGTTCGGCGCAACGCTCGTCGACCCAGGCGTTGAAGGCGCGCCGGCTGCATAGCGTCCGCTCGACGCCGTCCTCGGATTCCACGACATTGGCGGGCGCCTGGCCGACGCGCGACAGCACGCGCAACAGCCCGTGCACGCGGCTCGGCCGCCCGTCGGCGTCGGCGAACCAGCGGCCGAAATCCTCCACCGCCAGGCTCAGGCCGGCGCCGTCGCTCAGATTGTAATGGACGCGGAACGGCGCGCCGCCGCCCTCGTCGGCGGTCAGCCCGTTGAACACGGCGAGATAGCGCGAGGCGTCGGAATCGGCGGTGACCAGCGCGGCGAAGCCGGCGCCGGTGCGCAAGGCGCCCTCGGGCAGCCCGCGCAACGCGCGCCCGGCGTTGGGGCCGTGGGTCAGTCGGTCGCTGGCGATCTCCCAGTCGTAGACCACCGCATCGAGCGCGTTGAGGATGGCGATCGGGTTTTCGCTTTCCCGCAACGGCGTCGCGGGAGTCGGTTTCTGATGGGCCAAACCTCGCCGCCTCTGGCTGTCGCGCGGCAAGGCAGGAGCCGCCGGCGTCTCAGCGGCAATCTGCGGCGGTAGCGGTTAATGCGCGCTTAAATCGGACCCATGCGGGCCGGGCTAAAAACTGTCCTTGCGGCGGCGGATCTCGGCGAACACCTGCGCCGGATCGGCGCCTTCGAGCCCGACCGCCTTCTGCACCGCCGGAATCTCGGCGCGCAGGAACGGGTTGGTGGCGAGTTCGAGCGCGATCGTGGTCGGCAGCGTCGGCTGGCCCTTGGCGCGCAACGCCTTCACCGCCTCGGCGCGCGCCAGCAGATCGGCGTTGCCCGGCTCGATCGACAGCGCGAAGCGGGCGTTGGCCTCGGTGTATTCGTGCCCGCAATAGACCTGCGTCTCGCCCGGCAGCGCGGCGAGCTTGGCGAGCGAACTCCACATCACCGCCAGCGGCGTCTCGAACACGCGGCCGCAGCCCAGCGAAAACAGCGTGTCGCCGGTGAACACGATCTCGTCCTCCTCGAACAGGTAATTCACCTGGCCGGCGGTGTGGCCGGGCGTCTCGATCACGCGCGCCGCAAGCGCGCCGATCTCGACCAGATCGCCCTCCCCCACCTCGACGTCGAGCCCGCCGATCCGCGCCGCCTCCTTGGCCGGGCCGACGACGCGCAAGCCGGGGAAGGCGGCGCGCACGGCGGGGATGCCCTGCACATGGTCGGCGTGGTGGTGGGTGACGAGCAGGTCGGTCAGCTTCCAGCCGCGCGCCTGGGCCGCCGCGATCACCGCCGCGCCGTCGGGCGCGTCGATGGCGGCGGTGCGGCCGGAGCCGGAATCGTGGATCAGCGCGCCGTAATTGTCGGACAGGCAGGGGAACTGAAACACGTGCGTCGTCATATCGGCTCCTCGATGCGCCTTCGACCGGGTTGATAGCCTGTCGCGCGCGCAGTGGCTATGATGATCGGCAGGAGGCCGATCCTAACCGCATGACGCTCGATGTGCACGAACTCAGCGCATTCTACGCTTCTCCACTGGGAGAAGCGTCGCGCCGCCTGATCGGCCGCGTGCTGCGCGCGCGCTGGGAAAGCTGCGCCGGCCTGTCGCTGATGGGCTTAGGGTTCTGCGGCCCCTATCTCGACCGTTTCCGCGACGAGGCGACGCGCACGCTGGCGCTGATGCCGGCGGCGCAGGGCGTCACGCTATGGCCGGCGGGCGGGCGCAACGCGGCGGCTTTGGTGGTCGACGACATGCTGCCGCTGCCCGACGCCTGTCTCGACCGGGTGCTGGTCGCCCACGCCCTGGAATCGGCCGAACATCCCAGCGCCGTGCTGGAGGAGGTGTGGCGCGTGCTGGCCCCGGAGGGCCGCGCGATCATCGTCGCGCCGTCGCGGCGCGGCGTCTGGGCGCGGGTCGACGGCACGCCGTTCGGCCACGGCCAGCCGTTCTCGCGCGGGCAATTGCGCGATCTGGTGCGCGACGCCGCGTTCTCGCCGGTGTTCTGGGGCGAGGCGCTGTACGCGCCGCCGTTCCGCCGCCGCGTGTTCATCACCTGGGGGCCGGCGATCGAGCGGATCGGCGCGACCCTGGGTCTGCCGTTCGCCGGCGTGCATATCGTCGAGGCGATCAAACAGGTCTATCGCCCGGTCGGCGCGCGCCGGCCGGCGCAGAAGCGGCTGATCCGGCTGGAGCCGGCGCTCGCCCCCACCGCCAGCCGCAATCCCGCGTAAGCCGATTGGCGCCGCCGGCGTTACGTGCTTTCTAGCCGCCGATTCGCTTCTGTCGAGGAAACCCATGTCCGAACACTTGCTCGTTCTGCTGCGCCACGGCCAAAGCGAGTGGAACCTCAAGAACCTGTTCACCGGCTGGAAGGACCCCGATCTGACCGAGACCGGCGTCGAGGAGGCCAAACAGGCCGGCCAGCGGCTGCGCGCGCGCGGGCTGTCGTTTGACACCTGCTTCACCTCGGCGCTGACCCGCGCCCAGCATACGCTCGACCTGACGCTGGCCGAACTCGGCCAGACCGGCCTGCCTATCCTGCGAGATCAGGCGCTCAACGAGCGCGATTACGGCGATCTCTCCGGCCTCAACAAGGACGACGCGCGCAAGCGCTGGGGCGAGGATCAGGTGCATCTGTGGCGGCGCAGCTACGACGTGCCGCCGCCGGGCGGCGAAAGCCTGAAGGACACCGTCGCCCGCGCGCTGCCCTATTATTGCCAGCACATTCTGCCCGCCGTGCTGCGCGGCGAGCGGGTGCTGGTGGCCGCGCACGGCAATTCGCTGCGCGCCCTCGTCATGGTGCTCGATCGCCTGACGCCGGAGACGATCCCCGCCATGGAGCTCGCCACCGGCGTGCCGCTGGTCTATCGGCTGAAGGACGATTCGACCGTCGCCGCGAAGGATGTGCTGACCGCGTGAGGCGCACGCGACAAAACAGCGCGCCGCACGCGCGTTGTTTCGCGCATTGATGATCTCTCAACTCACGACTTCCTCACAAACAATCAATGTTAACGAAACTTTCGCGTCTCGCCGCGAAAACTGGCGCCGCCCCGCACATAATCGCAACCCATAGCGAGAGAAATCGGACGGGCTTTCGTTTTAGTGATTTGATATTAATCGACTTTAACCACATCACCAACCAACCGCCGCATATTATCGCCATCTGTCGACAATAATTTGAACGCCGCCTACAGTGCGGTCTGTAAAGTCATGAAGTTGTGAGATTCCGACGTGCAGATGCTGGCAACGACCCGGCTGCTGAGTGAGGTCGACAGGGATCTCATCGCCGATGTGCTCAAGTCGCTGTTTGCGCGGCGCAAGGCGGGCGATGTCGATGGCATGATGAACTTGATGGCGGCCGACGTCGTTTGTTTCCCCAACACGAGTTGGGGCCATGCGCGCTACCCGCGCAAGATCGTCGGCAAGGAGGCCGTGCGCGAGGCGTTCTGGCAGCGTCACATCAACTACGTCAGCCTTGAATCGAAGGTGCATCGCCTGCTGATCGACGGCGATTCCGCCGCGATCCACCGCACGACCAAAATCTGCGAGCGCGGCGGCGGCGATCCCTTGAGCTTCGACGTGATCGACTTCTTCCGCTTCCGTGACGGCCTGATCGTCGAGATGTGCGAATTGCCCGACGGGACCGCCTATGACGCGGTGATCAACTTCCCGCACTGAGGCCGCGACGGCGATGATGTATTCGGATGCGAGCGCGACGGCGGGCGGCGGCGAAGCCTCCGGCCGGGCGCTGATCCGCCAGCGTCTGGAGGAAATGTTCGCATTGCGCGCGGCCGGCGACATCGAAGGTCTGATGGCCTATTTCGCCGAGGAGATTGTCTGCTTCCCCAAGAGCGACTGGGGCCACGCGCGCTATCCCTATACGCTGCGCGGCAAGGCGGCGGTGCGTGAGGCGTTCCTGCTGCGGCAGATCAATTACGATATCCTGCCCTCGAAAATCCACCGCGTCGTGATCGACGGCGACGAGGCGATCGTCCACCGCACGGGGCGATTGCAGTCGCGCGGCGGCGGCAGGATCGTCACTTTCGACAGCGTCGACCTGTTTCGCTTCCGCCGCGGGCTGCTGATCGAATTCAACGAATTCTGCGACGGGACGGCGCGCCCGTTCGTCGTCAATTTTCCGTTCTGAGCCCGCGCCGGGCGCGAAAAAACCCGCGCAGCAGCTCCGCCGCCTCGCTTTCCCTGATCCCGCCATAGACCTCGGGCGCATGCAGGCAGGTGGGTTGCGCGAAGAAGCGCGGCCCGTGCTCGACCGCGCCGCCCTTGGGATCGGCGGCGGCGAAATAGAGCCGGCGCAGCCGCGCGTGGCTGATCGCGCCGGCGCACATCGCGCAGGGCTCCAGCGTCACGTAGAGATCGCAATCGTCGAGCCGGAAATTGCCGGTGGCCCGCGCCGCCGCGCGGATCGCCAGCATTTCCGCATGCGCGGTCGGGTCGTTGTCCTCGCGCGTGCGATTGCCGGCGCGGGCGATCACCACGCCGGCGCGCGCGATCGCCGCGCCGATCGGCGCCTCGCCGCGCGCTTCCGCCGCGCGCGCCTGCGCAAACGCGACGCTCATCGGATCTTCGCCCATGCCCTCATCTTCCGCGCGCGACATCCGCGCGTGAAGCTGCTAGAGCGGCGCGCATGACGATTCAAGCCGACAATACGGATGCGCGCGAAGGTTCCCGCATCGCCAAGGTGATGGCGCGCGCCGGGCTGTGCTCGCGGCGCGACGCGGAACAATGGATCGCGGAGGGGCGGGTCAGCGTCAACGGCGAAGTGCTGACGAGCCCCGCCTTCAACGTCAGCGAGGCCGATGACGTGCGCGTCGACGGCGAGCCGCTGCGCGCGGCCGAGCGGACGCGGCTGTTCCTGTTTCACAAGCCGCGCGGCCTCGTCACCACCGCCAAGGACCCCGAGGGCCGCGCCACCATTTTCAGCGCCCTGCCCGAGGACCTGCCCCGTGTCGTGGCGGTCGGCCGGCTCGACATCAACACCGAGGGCCTGTTGCTGCTGACCAACGACGGCGGCCTGTCGCGCGTGCTGGAGTTGCCGTCGACCGGCTGGCTGCGGCGCTACCGCGTGCGCGCCCACGGCGAAGTGACACAGGAGCAGCTCGACGCCCTGCGCGACGGGATCACGATCGAAGGGATCAACTATCTCGGCATCGAGGCGAAGTTCGAGCGCCAGCAGGGCTCCAACGTCTGGATCACCATGGGCCTGCGCGAGGGCAAGAACCGCGAGATCAAGCGCGTGCTCGAACATATGGGCCTCAGCGTCAACCGGCTGATCCGCGTCTCGTTCGGCCCGTTCGAACTCGCCGACCTGCCCGAGGGCGAGATCGTCGAGGTGCGCACGCGCGTGTTGCGCGATCAGCTGGGGCCGAAACTGGCGAAAAGGGCGGGCGCGAATTTCGAGGAGGCGGCCGAGGTTTCGCTGGCCCCGGTCGCGCCGCCGCTCCCGCGCGGCGATCGCCCGCGCCGCGCCGCCCGCCCCGTGGCCCCGCCCGAACCGCGTCGCGACGCGCCGCCGCCC
>JAGWRL010000151.1 GCA_028876585.1 Pseudomonadota bacterium
CCTCGCGCGCGACCAGTTGGCCGAGGTCCTTCAGATGCACGTGGCCGGGCACGAACTGGGTGAAGGAATTGGCGATGGCGATGATCGGCTTGCCGAAATCGCCCTCCTTGACGCCGGTGGCGCGCCAAAGGCCGCGGGCGCCGGCCATGTTGCGGCCGTGCGTGGACGTACGGGAACGATAGGCGGGCATGGCGGCGTCTCTCGGATGCGGTCAGATAAGGCGCATGTTTCGCAAATCCGCCGCCGCGCCGCAAGCCGCTGCGCAAAACGGGAGCCGCGCAGGCTCCCGTTCGCGCGTCTTTCGCGCGGGCGTCACATATCCTTGTGACTTTGCTTGCCTGCTTCGACATGTTGCTCGTGAGTTCCGCCTTGACTGGGCCTATCCGACGGCCCTCCGTCATGGCCGGGCTTGTCCCGGCCATCCACGCCGTTCCGCTTTATTCAAGTTGAAAAGAAAATTCTACCGTATTTGCAATATCTTAGGAGACAAAACCTCTCTGCGGCGTGGATGCCCGGGACGAGCCCGGGCATGACGAACCCGACGCGCTCATGAGGCATTCTCACTGAGAATTGCTATGACGTGGTTCGCACAATCGCGATGAGAATGGCGAAACCGATATGGGTCAGGTGATGCAGGGTCTGATCGATGCCGATCAGCCACCAGAAGCCGGTCTTGGTCGGGTCGGTGTCGAAGGCGCGGTTCAGCAGGCCCTTGGCGCGATCGATGGCGAAATGGACGACGAAATCGACCAAAGCGATCCAGATATAGGCGGGGGCGAGCGCCGCGAAAATCAGCGCCGTGGCGAGGGCGTGCACCGCCACATGGGCGGAAAGCGGCAGAAACCAGCCCTGTGGCTGCTCCTTGCCATTCGCCATCCACGAGGTTTGCAGAAAAAAATCGGCGACGAGGTGCTTGAGCGTGAAGATGACGAGCGCCGCGACCGTCCAGGGAGTCGAGATCACATCCGGCACACTCGCCCCCGATGACGCCGTCGGCGGACAGCCGCGCCTAATTACGCCGATAGACGGAAAAACTATCACCGCGCTACGGTAAGGGAAAGGCGCGCAAAATTATAATCGCAATCTTTCCCGCTCGTCTCGCGGCGTCCGTGGCGCGACGGCGCCGCCTTCCCCCCGCGGGCGCCCCGCTTGGCCATGCTTTTCCGCTCTGAGCGCGCGCGCGTATCTGGACAAGGCCGGCCGGTTCTGCTATCCGCCGCTCATTGAGGCGAACCGTCGTGACGGGGTCGCCTTTTTGTATTCGGCATGAGTCAGGAAACCTCGTCCAAGGTCATGAGGCGCCGCCTCGCAACATAGGAAAGCCCGTGCAAGTTCTCGTTCGCGACAATAATGTCGATCAGGCTCTCAAAGCGTTGAAGAAGAAGATGCAGCGCGAGGGCATTTTTCGCGAAATGAAGCTGCGCGGCCATTACGAGAAACCTTCGGAGAAGCGCGCGCGCGAGAAGGCCGAAGCGGTGCGCCGGGCGCGCAAGCTGGCGCGCAAGAAGTTGCAGCGCGAAGGGCTGTTGCCGGTCAAGGCCAAGCCGGCGCCGGGACCCGCGCGGGCGGCTAGCTGATTCGCGAGCGCCGCTGACCTTTTGGCGACGCGGCGCCGCCTCGAAGGGAGCCGGAATGGCTGCGACTAAGATCTGGCTCGCGACGGCCGTGGCGCTCTGCATCGGCCTGTCGGCGTGCGAAACGCTGTCGCCGATCTCCGCGCCCAAGGTGGCGGAGCGCGATCCCGACAATCCGCAGACGGCGAGCGCCAACATCTCGTCGCTGTCCGACGTCATCGAGCGGCGGCCCAACGACGCGACCCCCTACAACCAGCGCGGCATCGCTTACGCCAAGAACGGCCATTACCGCGAGGCGATCGCCGATTTCTCGCATGCGCTGAAGCTCGATCCGAAATTCGCCGGCGCCTATACGAATCGCGCTTTGGCCTATCGCCAGACCGAGAAGGACGATCTCGCGCTGGCCGATTTCAACAACGCCATCGTCGCCAACCCCAATTACGCGCCGGCCTATCTCGGGCGCGGCAACCTGCTGCGCGCGCAGGGCCATTTCGACGAGGCGCTGGCCGATCTCAACGCCGCGATCCGCATCAAGCCGGAGGACGCGCAGCCCTATCACGCGCGCGGGCTGATCTATCAGCGCCAGGGCGATTGCGTGCAGGCGATCAAGGATTTCAACAACGCCATCGACCGCAACCCGTTCGTCGAGGCGCCCTATCAGGCGCGCGGCCAGTGCCTGATCGCCACCGGCAAATACGACGCCGCGATCGAGGATTTCAACGCCGCGCTCAACGTCGACAACCGCAACGCCGACGGCTGGGCCAATCTCGGCGTCGCCTACGAGAAACAGGGCAACAAGTCGAAGGCGGTCGAGTCCTATAACCGCGCGATGGAAGTCGACCCGCAGAATTCGCTCGCCCGCGAAGGCCTGCGCCGGCTGGGCTGAGCGGTCGCGCTTGACCTGACCGCCGAACCCGGTGGTAATCTCCCCCGACGCGGCGCCAAGCCGCGGGTTCGGGGGAATTGCATGTCTCGTCGCCTCGCCGCTCTCGCCGCCGCGCTGCTGGCCGGCGTCTCGCTCGCGCAAGCCAAGGACAGCGTCACTATCGGCATGACGCTCGAACCGCCCGGCCTCGATCCGACCGCGGGCGCGGCGGCGGCGATCGGCGAGATCACGCATTACAATATTTTCGAGGGGCTGACGAAGATCAACGAGGACTTCTCGTTCACGCCGCTGCTGGCGGAATCCTGGAAATTCTCGCCCGACTTGAAGACGCTGACGCTCGATCTGCGCAAGAACGTGAAGTTCCAGGACGGCGAGGCGTTCACCTCCAAGGACGTCAAATTCTCGTTCGAGCGCTACGCCGCCAAATCCTCGACCAACAAGGACCGGACGTTCTTCGGCTCGATCGAGACGATCGACGCCAGCGATCCGGCCAAGGTGGTGCTGACCTTCAAGCAGCCGAGTTTTTCGGCGCTGTTCCATCTCGGCCTCAACACGGCGGTGATCATCGACGAGAAGAGCGCCGCCAACGAGGCGACGCAGCCGGTCGGCACCGGGCCGTACAAGCTCGCCAACTGGAGCAAGGGCTCGGCGGCGACGCTCGACGCGTGGGACGGTTATCGCGACGCGGGAAAGATCGCGATCAAACACGCGACGTTCAAGTTCATCGCCGATCCGGCGGCGGAATCGGCGGCGATGATGGCCGGCGACATCGACGCTTTCCCGCGCATCGCGGCGTCGTCGCTCGACCCGTTCAAGGCCGATCCGCGGTTTCAGGTGATGGTGGGCGGCACCGAGGGCAAGACGATCCTCGCCATCAACAACCGGGTGGCGCCGTTCGATCAGTTGAAAGTGCGGCAGGCGGTCGCCTATGCGCTCGACCGCAAGGCGATCATCGACGGCGCCTCGAACGGCCTGGGGACGCCGATCGGCAGCCATCTCACCCCCAACGATCCCGGCTATGTCGATCTCACCGGGCAATATCCGCACGATCCCGCCAAGGCCAAGGCGCTGCTCGCCGAGGCGGGCGTGAAAACCCCGCTCAGCGTGACGCTGACGCTGCCGCCGCCGCCTTATGCGCGCCAGGGCGGCGAGATCGTCGCCGCCGAACTGGCGGAAGTCGGCATTCAGGCCAAAATAGAGAACGTCGAATGGGCGCAATGGCTGTCCAACGTCTACACCAACCATAATTTCGACCTGACCATCATCAGCCACGTCGAGCCGCTGGACATCGCGATCTACGCCAACCCCAGCTATTATTTCGGCTACGACAACAAGGATTTCCAGGCGATCATCGCGCGCTGGAACTCTGCTCCCGACCTGGCCGCCTACAAGCAGGCTCTGGTCGACGCGCAGCACAAGCTGGCCGACGACAGCGTCAACGGCTTCATCTTCCAACTGCCCAATCCGGTCGTCGCCGACGCCAAGCTGGCGGGGCTGTGGAAGAACGCGCCGATCTTCGCCAACGATCTCTCGGCGATGTCGTGGAAGTGAGGCGGGCGTGAAACTGCATGAGTTGAGCGCGACGGCGCTGCTGGAGGGCTACCGCCGCCGCGCGTTCTCCCCGGTCGAGGTGATGCGCGCGGTGATCGCGCGGGTGGAGGCGTTCGAGCCGCAGATCCACGCGACCTATCTGTTCGCGCCCGAACGGGCGCTGGCGCAGGCCGAGGCGTCGGCGGCGCGCTGGGCCAGGGGCGAGCCTTGCGGCGCGCTCGACGGCGTGCCCGCCACGATCAAGGACAACATCGCCACGCGCGGCGAGCCCAAGCCGCTGGGCGCGGCTTCTACCGATCTTTCGCCCGCGCCCGAGGACGCGCCGCCGGCGGCGCGGCTGCGCGAGGCCGGCGCGATCATCTTCTCCAAGACCACCATGCCGGATTACGGCATGTTGTCGTCGGGCCTGTCGAGCTTCCACCCGCTCGCCCGCAATCCCTGGGACCTGTCGAAGGGGCCGGGCGGCTCGTCGGCGGGCGCGGGCGCCGGCGGCGCGGCGGGCTATGGGCCGCTGCATCTGGGCACCGACATCGGCGGCTCGATCCGCCTGCCGGCCGGCTGGTGCGGCCTCGTCGGCCTCAAACCCAGCGCGGGGCGCGTGCCGATCGACCCGCCTTATCCCGGCCGCGCGGCCGGGCCGCTGACGCGCAACGTCGACGACGCGGCGCTGATGATGGCGACGCTGTCGCTGCCCGACGGGCGCGATTTCACCAGCCTGCCGCCGGAGAGGCTCGACTGGCGCATCGCGCCGGCGCCGCTGCCGGGCCTGCGGATCGGGCTGTGCCTCGACATCGGCTGCGGCGCGGCGGCGACGCCTGACGTGTGCGCCGCCATCGAGCAGGCGGCGCGCGATTTCGAGCGCGCCGGCGCCAGCGTCGAGCCGATCGGGCCGATGTTCTCGCAAAATCTGCTCGACGGCCTCGACCTGTTCTGGCGCATCCGCTCGAAGATCGACATCGACGCTTTGGCGCCGGAGAAGCGGCGAAAGGTGCTGCCGTTCATCCGCGCCTGGGCCGATTCGGCGGCCGGCGCCTCGGGCGAGGCGGTGTTCGCCGGCTTCAGCCGGATGCAGGAATTCGCGCAGAAGGCGGTCGCGGCGACGCAAGATTTCGATTTCGTGCTGACGCCGACGGCGCCGATCACCGCCTTTGCCGCCGAACTCGCCAGCCCGAGCGACGACCCGCTGAACCCGTTCCCGCATATCGGCTACACTGTCGCCTTCAACATGTCGGGCCAGCCGGCGGTCTCGATCAACGCCGGCTTCGATGCGGGCGGGCGCCCCATCGGGCTGCAAATCGTCGGCCGCCGGTTCGACGATCTCGGCGTGCTGCGGCTCGCCCGCGCCTATGAGGACATCCGCTCGGCGCCGGCGCGGCCCTGGCCCGAGCCGGCGCGTTAGCGCCGCGCTGGCCTTCCGGCCCAAGTCTTGCTAAGCGCTGCCCAATCTTTGAGCGGGAAAGCGATGATGCGCAAAGGCTCGGTGACGCGCAGGACCAACGAGACGGAAATCGCCGTCGAGATCGATCTCGACGGCGTCGGCGCGGCCAAGATCGCCACCGGCGTCGGGTTTTTCGATCACATGCTCGACCAGCTCGCCCGTCACTCGCTGATCGACATGAGCGTGTCGGCCAAGGGCGACCTGCACATCGACGACCACCACACCGTCGAGGATGTCGGCATCGCGCTCGGCCAGGCGCTGAAACAGGCGCTTGGCGACAAGCGCGGCCTGACCCGTTACGCCGATTGCCTGCTGCCGATGGACGAGACGCTGAGCCGCGTCGCGGTGGACGTCTCGGGGCGGCCGTTCTTGGTGTTCCGCACAGAATTCCCGACCGCGAAGATCGGGACTTTCGACACCGAACTGGTGCGCGAGTTCTTTCAGGCGTTCGCGCTCAACGGCGGGCTGACGCTGCATATCGAGACGCTGTATGGCCTCAACAGCCATCACATCGCCGAATCCTGTTTCAAGGGCGTGGCGCGCGCGCTTGGCGCCGCCCTTGCGATCGATCCGCGGCAGGCCGAGCGCATCCCCTCCACCAAGGGCGCGCTCTAGAGCAGCGGGAGGCCGAGATGAAACTCTACGCGATCCATGCGCCCCGCGCCGCCGAGGCGCTCGCCGGCCCCGAGGGCGCGCGGGCGGCTCGGCTCGGCTTTTCGCTCGCCGCGCTGGCCTTCGGCCCGCTGTGGCTGCTGGTTCGCGGCGCCTGGTGGGCGTTGCTCGGCTATTTCGTCGCGGCGGCGGCGCTAGTGGCGCTGGCGGGGTTGGGCGTGCTCGGCCCCGGCGCCGCGGCGGCGCTGGCGGGGCTGGGGCAGCTTTATCTTGGCTTTGAGGGCCGGGCGTTGGCGCAGCGGGCGCGCGAACGCGGCGGCCGCGCCCTGGTCGACGTGATCTACGCCGGCAGCGCGCTGGAGGCGGAGAAGATTTTTCTCGAACGCGCCTTCGTCGCCGCGCCGGCGCCCACGCGCCGCGCCGCGCCGCTGGCCTCGCCCGACGTGATCGGGCTTTTCCCGGAACCCGGCCGATGAAAGTCGCCATCGTCGATTATGGCTCCGGCAACCTGCATTCCGCGCATAAAGCGTTCGAGCGCGCGGCGCGCGAAGCCGGCGTCGCGGCGGAGGTGCGCGTCACCGCCGATCCCGACTGGACGCTGGCGGCCGACCGCATCGTGCTGCCCGGCGTCGGCGCCTTCGCCGATTGCCGGCGCGGCCTCGACGCGGCGACCGGCATGGTCGAGGCGCTGGGCGAGAGCGTGCGCCGGCGCGGCCGGCCGTTCCTGGGCATCTGCGTCGGCATGCAATTGCTGGCGACGCGCGGGCTGGAGCATGAGACGGTCGCCGGCCTCGGCTGGATCGCCGGCGACGTCGCCGCGATCCGCCCCGCCGATCCCGCGCTGAAAATCCCGCATATGGGCTGGAACACGCTCGACGCGCGCCGCCCGCACGCGCTGCTGGAGGGCGTCGGGCCGGGCCTGCACGCCTATTTCGTGCATTCCTATCAGCTCTATCCCGCCGACCCCGCCGATGTCGTCGCCACCGCCGATTACGGCGGGCCGATCACCGCCATCGTCGCGCGCGCAAATGTCGCGGGCGTGCAGTTCCATCCCGAGAAAAGCCAGACGCTCGGTCTGGCGCTGATCGGCAATTTCCTGAAGTGGCGCCCGTGATCCTGTTTCCCGCGATCGACCTCAAGAACGGCGAATGCGTGCGCCTGGTGCGCGGCGACATGGAGCAGGCGACGGTCTTCAACGCCGATCCCGCCGCCCAGGCGCAAAGTTTTGAGCGCCAGGGTTTCGGCTATCTGCACGTGGTCGATCTCGACGGCGCCTTCGCCGGCCAGCCAGTCAACGCGGGGGCGGTCGAGCGCATCCTCGCCGCGACCGGGATGAAGGTGCAGCTCGGCGGCGGCGTGCGCGATCTGCGCACGGTGGCCGGCTGGCTCGACAAAGGCGTGACGCGGGTGATCATCGGCACGGCGGCGCTAAAAGACCCCGATTTCGTGCGCGAGGCGGCGCGGCTGCATCCCGGCCGGGTCGCGGTCGGCATCGACGCGCGCGAGGGCAGGGTGGCGGTGGAGGGCTGGGCGCGGCAATCCGACGTCTCCGCGCTCGATCTCGGCCGCATGTTCGAGGATTCCGGGGTGGCGGCGATCATCTACACCGACATCGCCCGCGACGGCGTGATGCAGGGCCTCAATCTGGCGCAGACCGTGGCGCTGGCGGAGGCGTTGTCGATCCCCGTCATCGCCTCGGGCGGGCTCGCCTCGATCGAGGACGTCAAGCGGCTCTTGGAGCCGGACTGCCGCAAGCTCGCCGGGGCGATCTCAGGGCGGGCGCTGTACGACGGCCGGCTCGATCCCGCCGAGGCGCTGGCCTTGCTGAGGGGCAGGGCGTGAAATGAGACTGGACCGCCTTCTCAAGTCGGCTACGTCTCATGTTGAGACCGTTCGGGTCAGCCGAACGGGAATCAACCCATTGCTTTGGCTTGTAGGTCTCGTGACCCCATTGGCGATGACGCTTTCCGCCATCCTAGTTCTTTTTGGCGGCGCGAGCGGATGGGCGTTCGCGACAGTGTTTGCATTCTTTGCCGCTGTTCCGGCCCTCTTCGCGTTTGTTGCCTATTTTGTGCTACTCTGGAGGCGGCCGGAAATGCTGGAATCGGAAGAGTACAGGCTTAAGCGACATGCGCAGCTAACATCTTACGAGCGCGGCGCGTCCACAGAGATTCTGGACGCGCGAGACGAAGCGCTTCGCTTGCAAGCCGGAAAGGTGGGCCTCGGCGAGGAGGAACCCGAATGAAGCGATACGTTCTTGTGTTCGACGATGGGTCCGGCGACGACCTCGATTTGAAACGCTTCGTTGACTCGCTCGACGACGGCGCAAAAATGCTCGCTCTCGATGGCCATGTTTGTTTTCTCAGGACGAAGCTTTCGCTTCCGGAGATCTCTGACGCTTTTGTCAAGTTCGCGGGCTCGCGGCTGTTCTTCGTCTCCGACATCAGCCATTCCGACTACTCAGGACGTATGCCTGGCGCCTTCTGGGAAGAATTCATGCGCGCCAACACAAAGGCAGCCGCCGAATAATGCTGAAATCCCGCGTCATTCCCTGCCTCGACGTCAAGGACGGCCGCGTCGTCAAGGGCGTCAATTTCGTCAATCTGCGCGACGCCGGCGACCCCGTCGAGAGCGCCATCGCCTATGACAAGGCCGGCGCCGACGAATTGTGCTTCCTCGACATCACCGCCAGCCACGAGAATCGCGGCATCCTGCTCGATGTCGTGCGCCGCACGGCCGAGGTCTGCTTCATGCCGCTGACGGTGGGCGGCGGCGTGCGGAAAATCGAGGATATCCGGCAGTTGCTGCTGGCCGGGGCCGACAAGGCGTCGATCAATTCGGCGGCGGTGGCGGACCGGCAATTCGTGCGCGCGGCGGCGGAGAAATTCGGCAGCCAGTGCGTGGTGGTGGCTATCGACGCCAAGAAGGCGGGGCCGGGGCGGTGGGAAATCTTCACCCACGGCGGCCGGCGCCCGACCGGCATCGACGCGGTGGAGTTCGCCCGCGAGGTGACGGCGCTGGGCGCGGGCGAAATCCTGCTCACCTCGATGGATCGCGACGGCGCGCGCATCGGCTTCGATCTGGAGTTGACGCGGGCGGTGGCCGACGCGGTGCCGATCCCGGTGATCGCGTCGGGGGGCGTCGGCAATCTCGACCATCTGGCCGACGGCGTCCTGCGCGGCCACGCCAGCGCGGTGCTGGCCGCCTCGATCTTCCATTTCGGCGAATATACGATCCGGCAGGCCAAGGAGCATATGGCGGCGGCGGGCATCGCCATGCGGCTGGATTAAGGAACCGGGCGGCTCCACGCGCGTTGTTATGCGCAGCCCGCGCGACGCGGGCGACAAGGAGGTTGCAATGCTGGTTTTTTCGCGCCGCGCCGCGCTGGCCGCCGCCGTGGCTTTGGCGGGCCTGACGGGGGCCTATGCCGACGAGGTCAAATATTCCGCCAAGCTCGACGGCGCGGCCGAGACCCCGCCCAATGACAGCAAGGCGAGCGGGACGATCGACGCCACATTCGACACCGCGACCAAGACGTTGACCTGGACCGCTGACTATTCCGGTCTGAGCGGCCCGGCCACGGGCGCCCATTTCCACGGCCCAGCGCCGGCCGGCAAGGCGGCGGGCGTGCTGGTTCCCGTCGCCGGCGAACTCGCCAGCCCGATCAAGGGCTCGGCGAAGCTCACCGACGCGCAGGCCAAGGACCTCAGCGACGGCATGGTCTATTTCAACATTCACACCGCCGCGCATCAGGGCGGCGAAATCCGCGGCCAGATGATGAAGGCGATGTAGCGGCAAGCCCCGCGCGGCCCCGCGAAACGGGGCCGCGCGCGGCGCGCGAGGGCGGCATGTGACGGGCGCGTGAATTTTTTCCAAAAAAGGTTTGACACCGGGGCAGGGCGGGGCCTATACCGCACCTCACCGACGGCGACGCCGCTGGGTTGGCGGGTCGGTTGGTTATGACCTAGACGATGGCTTCATTCTCCCTCTCTGAGAGGAGGGGGCGGGAAGGTATCGGCTGTTTTTGCTTTCGGGGTAGCCTGGGAGCGGACGGGTCGAGAGATTGGGTTGACGATTTCGGCGGGAGCGCGTGGCGCGTCCGCTGGGGTCGGGGACCTGGGGGTTTGGCCTCCGAAAGCTGTTTGACAATTTCATCGGAAGAAAGAGAGACGTGGACGGCGGCGTCCTTGCGGGGCTTTCGTGTCGAAAGGCATGGGAGTCCGGAAGAGACAAGCTGACGGTCACGTTTCAAACAACCATTTCCTTGCGATCTGGGTGGGCTGAACGTCGTGAGACGGTCGACGCGCTTATAGGTTGTGAGGGAAGTGTTTGGAACTCGTCAAAAGGGATCGCGAGATCCCGAGCGACCGGGGGTTTTCCTGCAAAGGAGATCTTCGGTTGGATGACCGGTCAGTGATCAGATCTCATACAACTTGAGAGTTTGATCCTGGCTCAGAACGAACGCTGGCGGCAGGCTTAACACATGCAAGTCGAGCGCCTCGCAAGAGGAGCGGCAGACGGGTGAGTAACGCGTGGGAACATACCCTCCGGTTCGGAATAACTCAGGGAAACTTGAGCTAATACCGGATACGGTCGAGAGGCGAAAGATTTATCGCCGGAGGATTGGCCCGCGTCCGATTAGCTAGTTGGTGTGGTAATGGCGCACCAAGGCGACGATCGGTAGCTGGTCTGAGAGGATGATCAGCCACA
>JAGWRL010000152.1 GCA_028876585.1 Pseudomonadota bacterium
CAGCTTGCGCGGGCGCGTCGGGCTTGGGCTTGGCGCGCGCGAGATCCACCTCCGCCTTGCAGCGCGGGCACACGACCGGGCGCTTGCGCAGATCGTAAAACCGCGCCCCGCAGGACGGGCATTGTCGTTTGACGCCGAGAGCCACACGCACCGCCTTCTCGCCGGCCGCGCGCCGGCCGGCATTAGCTATTGATTCAATTTTGGCGCGCAGCCTCGGTCATCGGACGATGGACGGCAAGGCGCCCTTGAAGCGCGCGGGCCGCGGCACATATCATGTTCTGACGCATCGCCTTAGGGGATGCGCCAGATGTAAACCGCCGGCCGGTTGTCGCGGGAAAGCGAGGCCGCAAGTCGGCGAAGCGCCTGAAAGGGGCTTCGGATATGGTGCGGATGACGACGATGAGCTCGCCATTCCTGCTCGGTTTCGACGAGATCGAGCGGGCGCTCGAAAGGGCGACCAAGACAGGCTCGGACGGATATCCTCCGTACAATATCGAGCGCATACCGTCGCGGGAAAATACCCCCGAGCGGTTGCGGATAACTTTGGCGGTGGCCGGTTTTACCCTTGAAGACATCGAGGTGACGCAGGAAGAGAGCCAGCTTTGGATCAAGGGACGTCAGCGTGAAGACAAGTCTCGCGACTATATCCATCGCGGAATCGCCGCGCGACAGTTCCAGCGCAATTTCCTGCTCGCCGAAGGCATGCAGGTGCTTGGCGCCGAGCTTGCTAATGGATTGTTGTCGATCGACGTCGTCAAGCCGCAACCGGATAAAGTAGTGAAAAAGATCAACATTCTGGCGCGAGACTAAAGGTGCGCGCCCGAGGCGGGTCCTGAAACGAGTAACGAGTGACCGCCAGACAGGAGAGTGATATGAAAAACGAATTCCACACCGACACCGATTTGACCCCGCAGCAGTTCGCCCATCTCGGCGCCGGGGCCGTCGCTTATCTCAAGACGATTCGCTCCGAGGACGCGCAGCGGTTGTTCCCGCAGGCGCCGCCGATCCGGCCCGGCCTGCAATTGTTCGCGCTGCTCAGCGCCGACGGCTCGCCGATTCTGCTGACCGACAGCAAGGACGCCGCGATCGCCAACGCCTGGGAAAACCAGCTCGAAACCGTCAGCGTCCACTAAAAAAGCGCAGGGGCGCCGCCGAGGCGCCCTCGCTCCCGCCGGCGGAATCGGCTAGCAAGCGGGCATGCAGGCTTATCTCGATCTGTTGCGCGAGGCGCTCGACGCGGGCGTCGTCAAGGGGGACCGCACCGGCACCGGGGTGCGCTCGCTGTTCGGCCGGCAGTTGCGGTTCGATCTCCGCGCCGGTTTCCCGCTGGTCACGACCAAGCGGCTGCACCTGAAATCGATCGTCCACGAACTGATCTGGTTCCTCAACGGCGACACCAACGTGCGCTATTTGCAGGACAACGGCGTCGGCATCTGGGACGAATGGGCCGATTCCAACGGCGATCTCGGGCCGGTCTATGGCCAGCAATGGCGCGCCTGGCGCGGCGCCGACGGGCGGGTCTACGATCAGATCGCGTCGCTGCTCGCCGAGATCAAGCGCAACCCCGATTCGCGCCGGCTGATCGTCTCCGCTTGGAACGTGCCCGACATCGAGCGGATGAAGCTGCCGCCGTGCCATTGCCTGTTCCAGTTTTATGTCGCGCAGGGGCGGCTGTCGTGCCAGCTCTACCAGCGCTCGGCCGACCTGTTCCTGGGCGTGCCGTTCAACATCGCGAGCTACGCGCTGCTGACGCATCTGATCGCGCGCGAATGCGGCCTCGACGTCGGCGATTTCGTGCACACTTTTGGCGACGCGCATCTCTATCTCAATCACGAAGATCAGGCGCGCGAGCAATTGTCGCGGAGCCCTCGCGCGCTGCCGCGTCTGAAGCTGTCGGGTGGCGGGCTGTTCGATGTGAAAGCCGAGGACGTGGCGTTCGAGGGCTACGAGCCGTGGCCGGCGATCAAGGCGGCGGTGGCGGTGTGAGTGCGCGTGGGGAGAGGGGGCCGGCGGCGGCGTCTCCCGTCGCGCTGATCGCGGCGGTGGCGCGCAATGGCGCGATCGGCGCGCGCGGCGGGCTGCCGTGGCGGCTGTCGAGCGACCTCAAGCGCTTCAAGGCGCTGACGATGGGCAAGGCGCTCATCATGGGGCGCAAGACATTCGATTCCGTCGGCCGGCCGCTGCCGGGCCGCGACGTGATCGTGGTGACGCGCGATGCGGACTGGTCGCGCGCCGGCGTGCGGATCGCCTGCGGGCTCGACGAGGCGCTGGCGCTGGCGCAGGGGGCGGACGAGATCATGATCGGCGGCGGCGGCGAGATTTACCGTCTCGCGCTGGCGCGAGCGCGGCGGCTCTACATCACCGAGGTCGATCTGGCGCCGGAGGCGGACGTGCGCTTTCCCCCGATCGACGCCGGCCAGTGGCGTGAAATCCGGCGCGAGCCGGGCGCGCGCGGGCCCAACGACGAGGCGGATTTCGCCTTCGTGCAATACGAGCGGCGCTAACCCTTCGCCGGCAATCCGCGCACGAAGGCGAGCGCGCCCGCCAGCAGGCGGCGGCGCAGCGCGTCGTCGCCGTAAGCTTCGGGCGTCGCGCGCACCCAGCCCGCCATCGGCCGGCCGCGCATGATCATCGGGCCGATCCCAGGCGTCGCCAGCGCCCAGCCGTCATGGCCCTTGCCGAGCCGCGCCAGCAGGCCGTCATCGCGCGCGCCGCAGACCAGATGGCCGCGCAGCAGCCACGCCCAGCCGCCGAACATGCCCTTCTCGCTGAAAGGCTCGTCCGGCAGATCGGCGCGGATCAACTCCTCCAGGCCGCGATCGCGCGCCATCAGGGGCGATAGGCGCCGGGCGGGATATTGCCCGGCTCGACATAGGCGTGATGCAGCGCGTCGAGCTGCGCCCACAGCACGTTGCATTTGAACCGCACCGCGTCGACGCAGGCTTCCTGCTCGGCGCGGGTTCTGGCGTGTTGTTTGATGTAATCGAGCGCGAAATCGGCGTCCCGCGGCGCCTGGGTGAGCCGGCGCTTGAAATAGGCCATCACGTCGTCGCTGATGAAATCGTAATTCTCCAACATGCCGACGATGCGCTCGCGATGGATTTTGGGCGCGAACAACTCGGTCAGCGAGGAGGCGACGGCGATGGTGAGCGGCTCGATGGCGACGAAGCGGACATAGGCCTCGACGGCGAAGCGGGTGGCCGGCAGCGCGCCGCGCTTGGAGACGACGTAATCGCGATCCAGGCCGAGGCCGTCGGTCAGCACCAACCAACGCTCGATGCCGCCGGGCTCGTCGCCGAGGCCGTCGTGATCGTGGATGCGGTGAATCCACTCACGCCGCAGCTCGCGCGATTCGGCGCGCGCCATCAGCGCGGCGTCCTTGCGCGGCACGGCCTCCTGGTAGCAATAGCGGTTGAGCGCCCAGGCGGCGACCTGACCCTTGTTGAGCTTGCCGCCGTGCAGCAGCTTATGGAACGGGTGCTTGTCGTGATAGCGCTCGGCGCCGACGGCGCGGATGGCTGCGTCGAAATCCTGCGCCGACAGTTTTGGCGCGTCGGTCCAATCGGTTGGTTTGTCGGACATGTTGGCTTCCCTCCCAGAAAGACAGTGGCGCGCGCGCCGCCGCGAGCTGGTTGATCCAGATCAAGCCGGCTCGGTCGCCTTGGCCTCGCGGGCGTAGCGGCGCGGCGCGAAACCATCGACGACGCCGGCGCTGTCGCGCGCGGCGATCTCGTCAACCAAAGCGTGATGCGGCGATTTGGCGCAGATCGGATCGCAGGCTTTCGCGTCGCCGAGCAGCGCCATCGCCTGACAGCGGCAGCCGCCGAAGTCTATCGCCTTGCGCTCGCACGAGCGGCACGGCTCCTGCATCCACTCGAAGCCGCGGAACGCCTCGAACCCCGGCGAGTTCGACCAGATTTCGGCCAGCGATTTCTCGCGCACGTTCCAGAAAACGAGGCCGGGAATGATCTCGGCGGAATGGCACGGCAGCACCTTGCCGCTGGGGGTGACGTTGAGCGTCTGCCGGCCCCAGCCGCTCATGCAGGCTTTCGGATATTTGGCGTGATAATCGGGCGCGACATGGTCGATCACCACCGTGCCGCGATAATGCTCGCGCCGCGCCTCCACCGCCGCATAGGCGCGGTCGGTCTGCTCGCGCGTCGGCATCAGATGGGCGCGGTTCCTGAGCGCCCAGCCGTAATATTGGGTGTGCGCGATCTCGACCCGGCGCGCGCCCAACTCGACCGCGAGATCGACCATCCGCGGCGCTTCCTCGACATTGCCGCGATGGATGACGGCGTTGACGGTCAGCGGCAGGCCTTCCGCCTTCACCCATTCCGCGACTTCGCGCTTCTTGGCGTAGCCGCCCTTGTAGCCGCCGATCCAATCCGCCTGCGCCGCGTCGACGCCCTGGATCGAGAGTTGGATATGGTCGAGCCCGGCGGCGACGAGGCGGTCGAACAATTCGCGCGTCAGCCCGACGCCGGAGGTGATGAGGTTGGTGTAGAGGCCGACCTCGACCGCATGCGCCGTCAGTTCGGCCAGGTCGCGGCGCGAGCACGGCTCGCCGCCGGAGAGATGCAGATGCAGCACGCCAAGTTCGGCGGCCTCGGAAAAGATGCGTTTCCACTCGTCGGTGCTCATCTCGTCGCGCGGCGCGTCGAGGTTGAGCGGGTTGGAGCAATAGGGGCAGGCGAGCGGGCAGCGGTGGGTGAGTTCGGCGAGCAGGCCCTCGGGCGGCGGCGTTACGCTCATGTCTCGGCCATCCTCTTGTCCGCCAACGCCGCCAGCAAGCCGCGCACATCGGACGCGATGCGCTCGGGATCGGCCTTGAACCGCTCGGCGAGGTTCTGCACGATCTCGCGCAAGGTGCGCGCGCCGTCGCACAGCCGCAAAATCTCGACCGCGATCGGGTTGACCTTCACCACCCGCTCCGGCGCCAGCAGCACCCAGCGCTCGCGCACCTTGTCCTCGCGCAGGCGGACGCCGCGCGGCAGGCGTGGACGGGAATCGTCGGCGATCATGCGCGCCATCCCAGTTCGAGCCCGTCATGGGCGATGCGCCAGCCCGCCGCCTCGACATGGGCGCGCTCAGGGCCGCCCAGACACAAAGCGGGGTTGGAATTGTTGATGTGGATGAACACCTTCTGGCCGACGTTTACGTCCGCCAGGGCGGCGATCGAGCCGCGCGGGCCGTTCATCGCCATATGGCCCATGCGCCAGGCGGTCTTCGGCGACAGGCCGAGGCGGATCATCTCGTCGTCCTCGAAGGTGGTGCCGTCGAAAAACAACAGGTCGGCGCCCTCGATCCGGTCGCGCAGCGCCGCGGTCACGCGCGCGCAACTGGGGATGAAATAGGCGCGCCGGCCGCCGCTGGAAATCTCCAGCCCGAGCGTGGTCTCGCCCTCGACGCCAAGCGAAAGTTCGCTCTCGTCGGGCGGCTCCATATAGAGCGGGATTTTGCCGGGGACGGCGAACGGGGTCAGCGTGAAGCCGAAGCCGGGGTCGAGCGGCTGATCGAGCGCGATCGCGACGCGCGGCGCGAGTTTCTCGTCCACCACGGCGAACACGCCGCCGCTGACATGGGCGAGCGTCGACGGCACGCCCCAGATGGTGAACGGCTGCATCTCGCGCATGACGAGCAGGCCCGCGATATTGTCGATGTCGCCATTGGGCAGAAAGACGCCGCGAATGGGCGAATGGCGCGGCGCGCGGCGGGGATGCAGCGGCGGCGCATCAAGGATTTGCTGACGCAAGTCAGGGGTGGCGCCGAGCAGCACCCAGTTTTCGCCATCGCCGCTGACGGCGAGGCAGGCTTGAGAGCGGCGTTCCGCGCGAGGATCCCGCTCCCACGCTAGGCGGCAGTTTGGGCAGAGGCAATTCCATTGCGGAAATCCGCCGCCCGCCGCCGAACCTAGTACGAGAAAACGCACGTCCCGACGATCCCAAGCCGTTTCGCGCGTTAGATCAATTTCAGATCTCGGCGGACGCGTAAGAGGTGACTTCCATGCCGACGCAGACTTCGCAGATTTCGGGAGTGGTCCAAGCCATTTTAGCTCTCCTAAGGTTTCCACCGCTTCACGATTCGTTTTTCGCCGAACAGCCCGCGCGGCGGGTCACAACAGGCGTCTCCGGCGTGAGGCAATCTAGAGACCCCGCCTTCCCGCCGTCTAGCCCTCGCAGGGGGATTCGCTCCGAGTTCTCCGGGAAAATGTCCTGAGTTCACTCCGCCGCCAGCGCGGGCGGAAACGAACTCGGGCAGGATTTCAGGCGTTCGCGCAGATCGGCGGCGAGCCAGCGCCCGGCGCGGCCGAGCGGGCGATCGCGCGGGCAGACGACATAGAGCGGGAATTCCGGCGCCGGCTCGCCATGCAGAAATTCGAGCCGGCGCAGCCGGCCGGCGTCGATATGTTCCTGCACCATATGCAACGGCATGTTGCACCAGCCGAAGCCGCTGAGCAGGAAGTCGAGCCGCGTCGTCTGATCGACGAAGCGCCAGACATGCGGGCTGACCACGCCGCCGCGCAGCGATTGGGCGTAAGCGGTGCGCCCCGTCAGCACGAGTTGCACCTGCGCCTCCAGGTCCTCGCGGCTCGCCGGACGGCCGAGGCGGGCCAGCGGATGGTCGGCGGCGGCGACCGGGGCGAGCGCGATCCGGGCCAGGAACTCGGCGCTGACCTCGGCCGGCGGGCCGCCGAAGATGGGATAGATCGCCATCCGCGCCGCGCCGGCGAGCAGGGTCTCCCGCGCGCCGCCCAAGGCGTCGGTGAACAGGGTGGCGGGCAGGGTCGGAAACGCGCCGCGCAGCGCCTCCAGGCTTTTCATCAACAGCGGCATCGGAAAGGTGGCGTCGACGGCGAGCGTCAATTCCGGTTCGAGATCGTCGCGCAAGCCGCGCGCGCGCGCCTGCATCGCGTGGGTTTTGGCCAGCACCGTGCGCGCGTCCTCCAGAATCGCGCGGCCGACGTCGGTCAGCGCGGGGGTCTTGCGGGCGCGGTCGAACAGGGTCAGTTGCAGCGCGCTCTCCATCGCCTGCACCGCCTGGCTGATCGCCGATTGCACGCGCCCCAGCTTGCGCGCGGCGGCGGAAAAGCTGCCGGTCTCGGCGACCGCCACCAGCACGCGCATCTGGTCCAACGTCAACGGGTCGAACATCCATCACCTCCGCCGATGGAAACTAACAGATTTTTGTCAGTTGCAAAGATGCGTCGCTGCGGCCATGTCTGCCGCATCGCAGCGAAACCGAGGTAGTCCCATGAACGTGCATGTTCCCGAGCCGAAGACGGTCGACGCCGACGCGCTGGCGCAGCTGTTCACCGAAGCGCGCACGCATAACGTTTTTCTCGACAAGCCGGTGCCGGTCGAACTGCTGCAAAAGGCGGTCGAACTCGCCAAGATGGGGCCGACCAGCGTCAACCAGTCGCCGATGCGGATCGTGTTCCTGAAGTCGGAAGCGGCCAAGGCCAAGCTGGGCCCGGCCATGGCGGAGGGCAACCGCGCCAAGACGCTCGCCGCGCCCGTGGTCGCCATCGTCGCGTTCGACGAGAAGTTCTTCGAGCACCTGCCGTTCCTGTTCCCGCACGCCGACGCCAAGCCGTGGTTCTCCGGCAACGAGGCGTTCGCCCACCGCAGCGCGTTCCAGAACGGCACCTTGCAGGTCGCCTATCTGATTCTGGCGCTGCGCGCGGTCGGGCTCGACACCGGGCCGATGACGGGTTTCGACAATTCCAAGGTCGACGCCGAGTTCTTTCCCGAGGGGCATGTGAAGTCGAACGTGATCATCAACATCGGCTACGGCGACGCGACGAAGCTGTTTCCGCGCAGCCCGCGATTCTCGTTCGATCAGATCGCGAAAGTGCTTTAAACTCAGTCCCCGCGCGGCGGCGCGGGGTTCTCAACCGAGGGGAAATAGATGAATTTTGCGATCATTCCGGCGAAATACGCGCCCTACCTGCATTCGCTGCTGCGCATCGTCGCCGGGTTGCTGTTTCTCGAACACGGCACCGGCAAGCTGTTCAATTTCCCGCCGATTCAGGAAATGATGCTGAAGATGATGGGTTCGGGGATGCTCTATTTCACCGGCGTGGTGGAATTCGTCGGCGGCGTGCTGATCACCATCGGCTTCCTGACCCGTCCGGCGGCGTTCGTGCTGGCGGGCTTCATGGCCGCCGCTTATTTCATGGCGCATTTCCCGCGCGGCTTCTTCCCCTTGGCCAACATGGGCGAACCGGCGATCCTGTTCTGCTTCGTGTTCCTCTATCTCGCCGCCGCCGGCGCGGGGCCGCTGGCGGTCGACCGCTCCTAAGGTCGGCTTGACGACGCCTTGCGTCGGCGACAGGTTCTCCGCTCACGCGGGGGATTTGGCCCATGAAGGCGGCGATCATCATTGCGGCGGGCCTCGCGCTCGCCGCCCCGGCGTCGGCGCTGGAATCCGCCTCCGACGCCGACGGCGAACTCAATCCGCAGCAACTCACGATCGATTATTGGGTCGCCAAGCTCGACCAAAAACCGTTCGACAAGCAGATTTGCCAATACGGCTATCCCGCCGCCAAGATGGGCAATCATCCCGCCGCGCGGCGGAGTTTTGAGGCCTGCTCCAACGCCGGCGTCGTCGGCGCGATGCCGTGGATGGCGTGGACGGAGGAGAACGGCTACGACAAGCCGTCGAACCCCGAAGCCGCCGCCAAATGGGACCGCACGCTGGCGGAGACCGGCTCCTCGCTCGGCGCCTTCAACTACGGGCTCGACCTGCTGCGCGGGCGCGGCGTGCCGCAGGACCCGATCGCCGGCCGCGCCTTCATCGACCGCGCCGCCGAGGGCGGCGATGCGACGGCGAAGGAATTGGCCGCCAGCGGCTACGATCCTGAAGCGGTCACGCCGGAGGCCGACAAGGACCGCTACCGCAAATTCGGCTACTGAGCCGATCGCCGCCGCACCACCATCCGCATGCCGTGCGAGGGCCGCAGCGTGACGCGCTGCTGCAAGCCGACGCGATGGCCGGGGAACAGGTCGAGCCGCACGCGGCTGAGGAGATGCGCCAGCACGATCAGCCCCTCCTGCATCGCGAACGCCTGGCCGATGCAGACGCGCGGGCCGGCGCCGAACGGGATGTAAGCGTAGCGGTCGATCTTCTCGCGCTCGCCGGGCAGGAAGCGGGAGGGGTCGAAATCGTCGGGGTTGCGCCATAGCGTCTTGTGCCGGTGCAGCACATAGGGCGGGATCAGCACGACCGTTCCGGCGGGGATGCGATGGCCGCCGAGCCAATCCTCGGAAATCGCCTCGCGCGACAGATTGGCGGCGGGGGGATAAAGCCGCATCGCCTCCTCGAACACGGCTTTGGTGACGGGCAGCCTGTCGGTCGGATCGCTTTCGTCGGCGGGGTCGAACTGCGCGTCGATCTCGGCCTCGACGCGGGCGCGCCAGGCGGGCGATTGCGACAGCAGGTACAGAGTCCAGGTCAGCGCGTTGGCGGTGGTCTCGTGGCCGGCGCCGATGAAGGTGACGATGTTGGCGCGCAGATCCTCCTCCGACAGGCCGCGCCCGGTCTCCGGGTCGGCCGCGCGGAGCAACAGCGTCAGCAGGTCCTCGGGCGCCGGCGCGCCGGAGGCGATCAGCGCGCGCCGGGCGCCGATGATGTCATTCACCGCGGCGGCGAAGAAGGCCAGCGATTCCCTGCCGCGGATGCGGCCGAGCCGGGGCAGGAAATCCGGCGCCCCCAGCACGTCGAGCGGCGAGATGCGGCCGATCGTGTTGAAATAGCGCGTCACCGCCTGTTGGAACTGGCTCGCCTCGCGCGCCAGCCCCTGGCTGAACAGGGTCTGCTCCAGCACTTTCAGCGCCGCGACCCCCATCTCCTCGTTGGCGGAGATCACCGCGCCGGGGTGCAGCGAGGCGATCGCCTCCGCCGCCGCTCGCGCCACCCGGTGCATCGCCGGCGCGAACGAGGCGATCTGGCGCGGCGAGAACAGCGGCGCGAGCGCGCGCCGCTGCGCCTTCCACGCATCGCCCTCGGCGGTCAGCAGGCCATTGCCGAGACCCGGCCGCAATATGCGAAGTTGCACCGCGTCCTTGCGGTAATTGGCGGCGTTGTCGAGGAACACCCGCCGCACGGCGGCGGGATCGCTCACCACCGCGCGCCAGCCGAAAAAGGTCTTGCCGACCAGGATCGGGCGCTCGAAATGCAGGTCGGTCCAGATTTCCACCGGATTGCGCGCCAGCGCGGCGAGCGTGGCGAGCGCGCCCGGCGGCCTCTTGGGGCGCCTTGCGGCGGGCGGGCGAAACAGGGGGGCGACCGCGACATTCATGTTGCCGTCTCCTGCCGAAATCGGCGCTCAAAACGCCGTGCGCTGCCGCATCGCCGCCGAGAGCGTGCCGTCGTCGAGGTAATCCAGCTCGCCGCCGACCGGCACGCCATGCGCGAGCCGGGTTATCTTGACCGAATACGGCGCCAGCAAGTCGGTGATATAATGCGCCGTGGTCTGGCCGTCGACGGTGGCGTTGACCGCCAGCACGACCTCCGTCACGCCGCCGGCGGCGACGCGCTCGACGAGGCGATCGAGCGACAGGTCCTCCGGGCCGATTCCATCGAGCGGCGACAGCGCGCCGCCGAGCACGTGGTAGAGGCCACGCGTGGCGCTCGCCCGCTCCAAAGCCCAGAGATCGCCGACCGACTCGACCACCACCAGCGTCGCGGGATCGCGCCGCGCGTCGGCGCACAGGGTGCAGGGGTCGCGCGTGTCGACATTGCCGCAGGCCGAACAGACGCGGATGCGCTCCTGCGCGATGCGCATCGCCTCGGCCAGCGGGGCCAGCAATTGCTCGCGCTTGCGGATGAGATGCAGCGCCGCGCGCCGCGCCGAGCGCGGCCCCAGGCCCGGCAGGCGGGCGAGAAGCTGGATCAGGCGCTCGATCTCGGGGCCGGCGACCGCCATCAGAACGGCAGTTTCATTCCCGGCGGCAGCGGCAGGCCGGCGGTGACCTCCTGCATCTTCTCCGCCGCCGCGCGCTCGGCCTTGGCCTTGGCGTCGGCGAAGGCGGCGACGATCAGGTCCTCCGCCATCTCCGCCTCTTCCGGCTTCATCAGCGACGGGTCGAGTTTGATCGCTTTCATGTCGCCCTTGCCCGACAGCGTCACCTTGACCATGCCGCCGCCCGACTGGCCCTCGACCTCGATGCGCGACAACTCCTCCTGCGTCTCGGCGAGCTTGGACTGCATCGCCTGCGCCTTCTTCATGATGCCCATAATGTCCATGGCGGTCAGTCCTCGTCGAAATCGAGTGGATCGGCATAGCCGACGTCTTCGTCGGTCGGCGGCGGCGCTTCGGGAACGCCGACTTCCGGCGCGCGCACGGCGACGATCTGCGCGCCGGGGAACAGGTCCAGCACCTTGCGCACCACGGGATGCGCGGCGGCGCCGTCGCGCTTCTCCTCCTCCTTGGCCTGCGCGGTCTCGCGCAGCGTCGGCGCGGTCGAACCTTGCGCGATCGCGATCATCCAGCGCTCGCCGGTCCAGTCGCCGAGCTTCTTGGCCAGCGTCGCCGCGAGCGTCGGCGCGGCCGCAGGCGTCGGCGTAAACTCGATCCTGCCCGGCTCGAAGCGGACGATGCGCATTTCGTGTTCGAGCGAACGCAGCAGCGCGACGTCGCGCCTGGCGCGGGCGAGCGCCACCACATCCTCGAACCGGGCGAGCCGGTGCGCCGGCGGCGCGGCC
>JAGWRL010000153.1 GCA_028876585.1 Pseudomonadota bacterium
CGGGCGGCCCCGCCGCGCCCGTTCGGCGCCGGGCGGGTCGAAGCGGCCCGAGCGGCGCGGCGCGGATTGCGGCGAACGATCTTTCGCCCCTTTACATCTGCGGCTCACAATGGTTTTACCTCGACCCAGATAAAGCGGAGGGGGCGGCGTGCAGGGCAACGGGGACGACATCCTCGTCACAGAGGGGCTTGGCAAGTCCTTCGGCGATTTCAAAGCGGTGTCCGACGTCGCCCTGCGCGTGAAGCGCGGCTCGATCCATGCGCTGATCGGACCCAACGGCGCCGGCAAGACCACCTGTTTCAACATGCTGACGAAGTTCATCGCGCCGAGCGCGGGGCGCATCGTCTACAACGGCCGCGACATCACCGCGATGGCCCCGGCCGACGTCGCCCGTCTCGGCCTGGTGCGCTCGTTCCAGATTTCGGCGGTGTTTCCGCATCTGACCGCGCTGGAGAATGTGCGCGTGGCGTTGCAGCGCAAGCGCGGCGACAATTTCGACTTCTGGCGCTCCAAGCGCGTGCTGCATCGCTTCGACGCCCGCGCCCGCGAATTGCTGGAGGAGGTCGGCCTGACGCCGTTCGCCGACGCGCAGGCGAGCGAGATTTCCTATGGCCGCAAGCGCGCTCTGGAGATCGCGACCACGCTGGCGCTCGATCCCGAGATGATGCTGCTCGACGAGCCGATGGCCGGCATGGGTCATGAGGACATCGACCGCATCGTCGCGCTGATCCGCCGCGTCTCCGCCAACCGCACGGTGCTGATGGTGGAGCACAATCTGCAAGTGGTGCAGAACCTGTCCGACCGCATCACCGTGCTGACGCGCGGGCGCGTGCTGGCGGAGGGCGATTATGCGACCGTGTCGGAGAATCCGGAAGTGAAGACCGCCTATCTCGGCGACGTCAATGTCTGAGGCCGAGCTGAAAGTCGCCGGGCTCGAGGCCTGGTACGACGAATCGCACATCCTGCATGGCGTCGATTTCGAGGTCAGGCCGGGCGAGGTCGTCACGCTGCTGGGGCGCAACGGCGCCGGCAAGACGACGACGCTGAAATCGATCATGGGGATCGTCGGCAAACGCAAGGGCTCGGCGCAATATGGCGGCCGCGAGACGGTCGGCCTGTCGTCCGACCGCATCGCCAGGCTCGGCATTGCGCTGTGCCCGGAGGAGCGCGGCATCTTCCATTCGCTCAGCGTGCGCGAAAACCTGATGCTGCCGCCGCGCGTCGCCCCGACTGGCGGCCTGACGCTCGAGCAGATTTTCACCCTGTTCCCCAACATCCGCGAGCGGCTGTCGAGCGGGGGCGGCAAATTGTCGGGCGGCGAGCAGCAGATGCTGGCGATCGCGCGCATCCTGCGCACCGGCGCGCGCTTTCTCATGCTCGACGAGCCGACCGAAGGTCTGGCGCCGGTCATCATCCAGCAGATCGGCCGCACCATCGGCGAACTCAAGAAGGCCGGCTTCACGATCCTACTGGTCGAGCAGAATTTCCGCTGGGCCTCGACGCTGGCCGACCGCTTCTATGTGATGGAGCACGGCCGCATCATCGACGCCTTCGCCGCGCGCGATCTCACCGCCAACATGGACAAGCTGCATGACTATCTCGGCGTTTGAGCGGGCCCGCTGATGCTCGCCGCCCTCTCCATCTCGCCGATGCAGCTCTATGGGCAATTGCTGATCGGCCTCATCAACGGCTCGTTCTACGCGCTGTTGAGCATGGGCCTGGCCGTGATCTTCGGCATGCTCAACGTCGTCAATTTCGCGCATGGCGCGTTCTATATGGTCGGCGCCTTCGTCGCCTATTTCCTGCTGCAATACGGCGGCGTCAACTATTGGGCGGCGCTGGTCCTGGCGCCGCTGATCGTCGGCCTGCTCGGCGCGCTGGTCGAGCGCACGATCATCCGCCGCCTCGCCGGGCTCGACCATCTCTACGGCCTGCTGCTGACCTTCGGCCTCGCGCTGGTCATCCAGGGCCTGTTCCAGAACGAGTTCGGCTCGTCGGGCAAGCCCTATCCGACCCCGCCGGAGCTTTCCGGCGTCTATAACCTCGGCTTCATGTTCCTGCCGAAATACCGCGCCTGGGTGATCGTCTGCTCGTTCGTCGCCTGCATGGCGACGTGGTTCTTGATCGAGCGCACGCGGCTGGGCGCCTATCTGCGCGCCGCCACCGAGAATCCGACGCTGGTGCGCGCGTTCGGCGTCAACGTGCCGCGGATGATCACCGCGACCTATGGCTTCGGCGTCGCGCTGGCGGCGTTGGCCGGCGTGCTGGCGGCGCCGATCTATCAGGTGCGGCCGGGCATGGGCGCCGACATCATCGCGGTCGTGTTCGCGGTGGTGGTGATCGGCGGCATGGGGTCGATCCTCGGCTCGATCCTGACCGGCTTCACCCTCGGCGTGATCGAGGGCCTGACCAAAGTGTTCTACCCCGAAATCTCCAATACGGTGGTGTTCGTCATCATGGCGATCGTGCTCATCATCCGGCCCTCGGGCCTGTTCGGGCGCGCGGTATGAGCGCGCTCGCCAGCGCCGCCCCGGCGCGCGCCTCGCACGACGGCCGCGATTTCGCGCTCGCCGGCGTGCTGATGATCGCGGCGATCATCGCGGCGCCGTTCTTCATCTACCCCTTCTTCGTCATGCAGATGCTGTGCATCGCGTTGTTCGCCTGCGCGTTCAACCTGCTGATCGGCTATGTCGGGCTGCTGTCGTTCGGCCATGCGATGTTCTTCGGCATGGCGGCCTATGTGTCGGCGCACGCCGCGAAAGCCTGGGCGCTCGATCCGGCGCTGGCGATCCTGAGCGGCGTCGGCGTCGCGGCGGCGATGGGCCTGGTGTCGGGCGTGCTGGCGATCCGCAGCAAGGGCATCTATTTCGCGATGATCACGGTCGCGCTGTCGCAGATGGTGTTTTTCTACTGCGTCGAGGCTCCGTTCACGCATGGCGAGGACGGCATCCAGTCGGTGCCGCAGGGCCGCGCGTTCGGGTTCATCAACCTCGCCGACAACAACACGCTCTACGCCTTTGTCGCCGCCGTGTTCCTGATCGGCTTCTTCATCGTCTATCGCACGGTGAATTCGCCGTTCGGCGAAATCCTCAAGGCGATCCGCGAGAACGAACCGCGCGCGACCTCGCTCGGCTATCGCGTCATGCGCTACAAGCTGATGGCCTTTGTGCTGTCGGCGGCGCTCGCCGGTCTGGCCGGGGCGACCAAGGCGCTCGTGGTGCAAAACGCCTCGCTCAGCGACGTCGGCTTCCAGATGTCGGGCGAAGTGGTGCTGATGACCCTGCTCGGCGGCATGGGCACGCTCTACGGCCCGGTGGTCGGCGCCGTGGTGGTGGTGGCGATGCAGAACTACCTCGCCGCCTACGGCCAATGGGTGACGGTGATCCAGGGCGCGGTGTTCGTCGCCTGCGTGCTGCTGTTCCGGCGCGGCATCGTCGGCGAGATCGCGAAATGGGCGGGGTGGGCGCTGTAGGGGGCGTTCGGACGGTTGCAATCGCCGCGCTCGCCCGACAGGCGGGATGTGCTATCACGGCGCCGCCAGATCGGCTATGATCCCGGCTCGGGCGTCTGTTGCCACAGGCGCGTTTCGCCGCCCGCCCGCCATAATGCGCATCCCGTAAAGTCACGCCAAATTTCGCCGTTTGCCGATAAGGGGGGAGCCGCGTGTCGGAGCTTTCTGTCCCAATCCTGATGCGCGGGTCCGCAGGGGAATACGTCCGCGTCGTCCAGAGGATCCTCAACCTCTACAGCCTTGCCGGCGTCAAGCCGCTCGATCCGGACGCCAAATTCGGCTCCCACACCGAAGCCGCGGTCAAGGCGTTCCAGCACAAACACCACATTGACCCGGACGGAATCGTCGGGCCGATCACCCGCTCCAAGCTGTTCCCGTTCGGCACCTACCAGAGCCTGATCTACGTCACCCGTCCGTCAGGCGATCGGCGCGGCGGGGCGCAATTGGGTTTCGCCCTTGATGAGACAACGGCCGATCCCGCGCCGGGCAATCCGCCCGGACAGTTGCCCCCGGTGTCTCTGTTTCCGCCCCACGCGACGTTTCTGCTGTCCCCGCTGGCGGCCGGCGGTTCCGTCAGCAACGATCACATTCCCGGATTCCCGGACGAGCTTCCCTTTCCCGACCTGCCGAGTTCGCTGCCCGGGTTTCCCACGCCCCCGCCGCTGTTCCCGCCGCTCACGCTGCCGCCCCTGCCCCCGATCTTTCCCAACAAGATTCAGTTGGCGCCGGGAAATCAGGTGGCGGTTCCCAAGCTGACGCTGCTCGGGCCGAATCCGAAAACGAACCCGTTCGTCGATACGTTCGTGACGACGGTGCGCGGCGTCTGGCCGGTTGCGCACAATCGCTTTCTCCACGAGATCCAGGGCGGCGGCACGCTCAGCCTGCCGGTCAGCCAGCCGATCAGCGATCGGAAAAACACGACTTATCAGTTCTTTGTGCAGGGACTCAGCCCCGATTTGCTGATCAATCGCAACATGTGGCTGGAGTTGCATATTATCGGCAAAGCGGCCGTGACCATCCCCAAGGACGGCTCCTCGACCACCGGCGCCGTCAGCGCGCAGATCAAGGCCAGCGTCAAATTGGACGACCATGTCAGCGCCAGCGTCGTCACCGGTCCGCAACTGGCCGGGGCGTTCGCCGGCGGCAAGTTTTCGCTCAGCGTCACGCCGGTGGTGATCAATGCGGGGGTGACCGTTTCGTTTTGATCCGGCCGCGCCGCGCCACCTCGTCCTTGCGCCCTTCGCATTTTCCGCTATTCGCTGCGGCGCAAGATTGCAAAAGGGCGCGCGCGCGTGAAACTGACCCTGTCCTGGCTCAAAGACCATCTCGACACTGCGGCTTCCTTGACGGAGATCGTCGAGACCCTGACCCGCATCGGCCTCGAGGTCGAGGGCGTCGAGGACGCCAGCGCCAAGTTCAAGGGTTTCGTGGTCGCCCGCGTGATCGAGGCGAAGCCGCACCCCAACGCCGACCGGCTGCGGGTCTGCATGGTCGACGCCGGCGCTGAGCCAGTGCAGGTCGTCTGCGGCGCGCCCAATGCGCGCACCGGCATGAAGAGCGTGTTCTCGCCGGTCGGGACCTATATTCCCGGCAAGAAGATCACGCTGGTCAAGGGCGTCATCCGAGGCGTCGAATCGAACGGCATGTTGTGTTCGGCCGCCGAACTGGAGCTGTCGGAGGATCACGACGGCATTATCGATCTGCCCGAGGACGCAGCGGTCGGCACGCCCTATGCGACCTACGCCGGCCTCGACGACGCGGTGATTGACATCAACCTGACGCCGAACCGCCCCGACGCCACCGCCATCTCCGGCATCGCCCGCGATCTCGCCGCCGCCGGCCTCGGCGTGCTCAAGACCCGCGCCGTCGAGCCGGTTCAAGGCGGCTTCGACTGCCCCGTCAAGGTCAGGCTCGACCTCGACGCTCCCCTCTGCCCCGCCTTCGCGTTGCGGCTGGTGCGCGGCGTCAGGAACGGGCCGTCGCCGGAATGGATGCAGCGCCGCCTGCGCGCCATCGGCCTCAGGCCCATCAACGCGCTGGTCGACATCACCAATTACCTCACCTTCGATCGCGGCCGGCCGCTGCATGTGTTCGACGCCGCCAAGGTGAAGGGCGATCTCGTCGTGCGCCGCGCGCGGGCGGGCGAGAGCGTCGCCGCGCTCGACGGGCGCACCTACGCGCTGAGCGAGGCCAATGTCGTGATCGCCGACGATCACGGCGTCGAATCGATCGCCGGCGTGATGGGCGGCGAGGCGTCGGGCTGCGACGAGGCGACGACCGACGTGTTGATCGAGAGCGCGTTGTGGGACGCGGCCAATATCGCCCGCACCGGCCGCGATCTGGGGATCGTCACCGACGCGCGTTATCGCTTCGAGCGCGGCGTCGATCCCGATTTCTGCGTCCCCGGCGCGGAACTGGCGACCCGGTTGGTGATGCATCTGTGCGGCGGCGAGCCGTCGCGGCTGATCGTCGCCGGCGACCCGACGCATCCGCGCAAGGCGGTCGATTTCCCCTACAGCGAGGTCAAGCGGCTGACCGGCCTCGACGTGCCGCAGCCCGAGGGCGAGGCGATCCTCGCCCGCCTCGGGTTCGAGGTGCGGGGCGCCCAGGTGCTCGCGCCCAACTGGCGCCCCGACATCGACGGCAAGGCCGACATCGTCGAGCAGATCGTGCGCATCGCCGGGCTCGACCGGGTCGCCTCGACGCCGCTGCCGCGCATGGCGCCCGGCGTGCCGGCGCCGGTGCTGACGCTGCTGCAAAAGCGCACCCGCACCGCCAAGCGCGCGCTCGCCGCGCTCGGCCTCGACGAGGCGGTGACGTGGTCGTTCATTCCCAAGGCGCACGCCGAATTGTTCGGCGGCGGCGCGGCGGAACTGGCGCTCGCCAACCC
>JAGWRL010000154.1 GCA_028876585.1 Pseudomonadota bacterium
CGTGAAGCTGTTGGCGGTGGGAAAATAGGCCATCGCCTGGCGTTGATCGTTCGAGGTCGCCTTGGCCGCGTACAGGCTCTCGAACGACGACAGACTCATATACTGGTCGGCGTTGTAGCCGCCCTCCGCGCCCGAATAAACCGGCGTCGATTGCCCGTTCTGGGTGATCTCGCCGTATCCGACCTGGATGTTGACGGTGATCGGATTGGCGATGAGGTGATCGAGGTACGAGGCCGCGACGGCAAGCGCCTGCGCCATGCCGCTCGGCAGCGAGTTGGTCGCCTGATCGTAGGTGAAATTGATCCGCATCCGCAGGGCCGTCTTCGATTCGCTGTGCCGTCACTGCCCAGCAACTCTGTCCGCATTGAGGCGTTTGCGCTCGGCCGTGCGGGACATTATACGCGAAACATCGAAAACAAATCGCTTACGCCGGGTCGTTTCGGCGAGTGAGCCAGGAGACGATATGATTGACGTGACATTCCCTGACGGCGCCAAGCGCGCCTACGAGGCCGGCGTCACCGGCGCCGAAATCGCCAAATCGATCTCGCCCTCGCTCGCCAAGCGCACAGTCGCAATGGCCGTTGACGGTGCGTTAACCGACCTCGCCGACCCGATCGAGCGCAGCGCCCGGCTGGAATTCATCTCCCGCGACGATCCGCGCGCGCTGGAGTTGATCCGCCACGACGCGGCGCATGTGCTGGCCGAGGCGGTGCAGAGCCTGTGGCCCGGCACGCAGGTCACCATCGGCCCGGTGATCGAGAACGGTTTCTACTACGACTTCTTCCGCAACGAGCCGTTCACGCCCGAGGATTTCCCCGCCATCGAGAAGCGGATGCGCGAGATCATCGCGCGCGACAAGCCGTTCGCCAAGCAGACCGTGTCACGCGACGTGGCCAAGGATTTGTTCGAGAAAAAGGGCGAGGCGTTCAAGGTCGAATTGATCGACGCCATTCCCGCCGATCAGGATATCAAGCTCTACAGTCAGGGCGATTGGCTGGACCTCTGCCGCGGCCCGCATATGACCTCGACCGGCAAGATCGGCGATGCGTTCAAGTTGATGAAGGTGGCCGGCGCCTATTGGCGCGGCGATTCCAACCGGCCCATGCTGTCGCGCATCTACGCCACCGCGTTCACCAAGCGCGAAGAGCTCGACGCCTATCTGAAGCAGATCGAGGAGGCGGAAAAGCGCGATCACCGCCGGCTGGCGCGCGAGATGGACCTGTTCCATTTCCAGGAGGAGGGGCCGGGCACGGTGTTCTGGCACCCCAAGGGCTGGACGCTGTTCCAGATCCTGATCGCCTATATGCGGCGGCGGCTCGCCGCCGACTACCAGGAAGTGAGCGCGCCGCAGGTGCTCGACAAACATCTGTGGGAGATTTCCGGTCATTGGGGCTGGTATCGCGAGAACATGTTCATGGCCCGCGCCGCCGGCGACGACGCGGAGAAAGAGGATGAGCGCATCTATGCGCTGAAACCCATGAACTGCCCTGGCCATATCCAGATCTTCAAGAACGGCCTGCGCTCCTATCGCGAATTGCCGCTAAGGCTGGCCGAATTCGGCCTCGTGCATCGCTACGAGCCGTCGGGCGCGCTGCATGGCGTGATGCGCGTGCGCGCCTTCACGCAGGACGACGCGCATATCTTCTGCACCGAGGATCAACTGGCGTCGGAGTGCCACAAGATCAACGAGCTGATCCTCAGCGTCTATCAGGATTTCGGTTTCGACCGCATCGTGGTGAAGCTATCGACCCGGCCGGAGAAGCGGGTCGGCGCCGACGCGCTCTGGGACCACGCCGAAGACGTGATGCTGCGCGTGCTGGAGGAGATCAAGCAGAAGCACGGCGACATCGTCACGACGTCGATCAATCCGGGCGAGGGCGCGTTCTACGGGCCGAAGTTCGAATATGTGCTGCGCGACGCGATCGGCCGCGACTGGCAATGCGGCACGACGCAGGTCGATTTCAACCTGCCCGAGCGCTTCGGCGCGTTCTACATCGCGCCCGATTCGTCGAAGACCACGCCGGTCATGGTGCATCGCGCCATCTGCGGCTCGATGGAGCGCTTCACCGGCATTTTGATTGAGAACTACGCCGGCCATTTCCCGCTCTGGCTCGCCCCGGTGCAGATCGTCGTCTGCACCATCACGCAAGAGGGCGACGACTACGCGATGGAGTTCGTCGCGGCCGCGCGCAAGGCGGGGCTGCGGGTCGAGGTCGATCTCACCAACGAGAAGATCGGCTACAAGGTGCGCGAGCATTCGTTGACCAAGACGCCGGTGATCATCGCGGTCGGCAAGAAGGAGGCGGCGGAGCGCACGGTTTCGGTGCGCCGGCTCGGCTCGAACGCGCAGACCGCGATGGCGATGGAGGCCGCGATCGCCGCCTTCGTGGACGAGGCGACGCCGCCGGATTTGAAGCGCGCCGCGTCCTAGGCCTCTGAAGGGAGTAGGCGATGCAGATCACGCTCAACGACGGCCGCGTCATCCCGCAACTCGGCCTCGGACTGTGGAAGACGCCGGCCGAGGACGCCGCCGACATCGTCGTCGCGGCGCTGCAAACCGGCTATCGCCATCTCGACACCGCCGCGGTCTATGGCAACGAGGCCGGCGTCGGGCAGGGCCTCGCCGCCTCGGGCGTGGCGCGCGCCGACGCATTCGTGACAACCAAAGTCTGGAACGACGCGCAGGGCTATGATTCGACCCTGCGCGCGGCGCGCGAGAGCCTGGCGCGGCTCCGCCTCGATTACGTCGATCTCTATCTCGTGCATTGGCCGGCGCCGCGGCGCGGGCTTTACGTCGAGACCTGGCGGGCGATGATCGCCCTGCGCGAGCAGGGGCTGGCGAAGTCGATCGGCGTCTCCAACTTTGGCGCCGAACATCTCGAACGCATCATCGGCGAGACCGGGGTGACGCCGGCGATCAACCAGATCGAACTGCATCCGCGCTTTCAGCAGCGGCCCTTGCGCGCGGTTCACGCCCGTCACGCCATCGCGACGCAATCCTGGGCGCCGCTCGGGCGCTCGCAGGCGCTCGACGATCCCCTCATCCAGAAACTCGCCGCCAAACATCGCCGCACGCCGGCGCAGATCGTCATCCGCTGGCACCTCGACGAGGGGCTGATCGCGATCCCCAAGACGGCGCGGCGGGAGCGGCTGGCGGAAAATTTCGACGTGTTCGGCTTCGCGCTCGACCGAGAGGACCGCGACGCCATCGCCGCGCTCGACCGGGCGGACGGCCGCATCGGCCCCGATCCGATGACAGCGGCGTTCTGACGCCGTCCCGCGTCGCTTCACCCGTCGCGGCGCGCGCAATCCTCGCACAGGCCGGCGACCTCGATGACGCGGCCTTTGGCGACGAAGCCGGCGGAATGGGCCGCCCTATCGATCGCCGCGCCAACGCCATCGTCCTCGATCTCGACGCTGCGCCCGCAGGTCTGGCAACTCAGCAGCACGCCGCGATGCTCGTGATCGAGATGCGCGCAGGGGGCGAACTCGTTGCGGCTCTCGATCCGGTGCAGGAACCCGTGCTCGATCAGGAAATCGAGGGCGCGATAGACGGTCGGCGGCGCGATCGGCTTGTTCTCGCGCTTCGTCAGCGCCTCGATGATCGCATAGGCCCCGAGCGGGCCGGCGTGCTCGGCCAGCACCGCGACCACGCCGGCGCGCGGGCCGGTGAGTTGCAGGCCGCGATGCGCGCAGGCCCGCCGGACCTGTTCGGCCCAGCCTGGCGTCGCGGCGGCGGGGGAATGCGCGTGCATGGCCTCTCTTATCACATCGCCGACCGTGGGTCTTGCTGGCGCGAATGTTATAACATAACATAGCGACGGTCCACGAGGTCCGCCATGAAAACCTTTGCGCTTGCCCTCGGCCTCGTGCTCGGCGCCTCCGCCGCAACGGCCGACCCGATCCGCGTCGTCGCGGCCGAGAATGTCTACGCCGATCTCGCGCGCCAGATCGGCGGCGCCTATGTCGAAGCGAGCGGCATCCTGACCAATCCCGATCAGGACCCGCATCTGTTCGAGGCCAGTCCACGCGCCGCCCGCGACGTCGCCGCCGCGCAGGTCGTCATCGTCAACGGCGCGGATTACGATCCCTGGATGGCCAAGCTGATCGCGGCCTCGCCGACATCAGGCCGGCGCGAGATCGACGTCGGCGCGCTCGTGGGGGTCAAACCCGGCGCCAATCCGCATCTGTGGTATGGGCCGGACAACATCAAGGCGGCGGCCAGGGCGATGGCCGAGGCGTTCGCCGCGCTCGATCCCCCCCACGCCACGCAGATCGACGCCAACGCGGCCGCGTTCCTCGCCTCGATGCGCGAGGTTGATGATCTGATCGCGGCGATGCGCAGCCGCTATCAGGGCGTCGCGGTCGCCGCCTCCGAGCCGGTGTTCGGCTATGCGACGCAGGCGATCGGGCTCGACGTGCGCGAGCAGAAATTCGCGCTCGCCGTGATGAACGACGCCGAACCGTCGCCCTCCGACGTCGCCGCGTTCGAGAACGACCTCAAAGGCCGCAAGGTGCGCGCGATGATCTACAACGCGCAGGCGAGCGCGCCGGCGGTCGAGCGGCTGGTCAGGCTCGCCAAAGCGAGCGGCGTGCCGGTGGTCGGCGTCAGCGAGACCGAGCCGCCCAACACGCGCTATCAGGATTGGGTCAGGAGCGAACTCGACGCGCTCGATCACGCGCTGGGGGCGCCGCTCAATTGAACGCGCTCGAATTCGACGCCGTCACCGTTCGGCTTGCCGGCCGCGACATTTTGCGCAGCGCCAGTTTCGCGCTGCGCGAGGGCGAGTTCGTCGGCATGTTGGGCGCGAACGGCGCCGGCAAGACCACGCTGTTTCGCGCCGCGCTCGGCCTGCTGCCGCTCGCCTCCGGCGCGATCCGCATATTCGGCCGGCCGGCGACGCGCGGCGCCGGCGAGGTCGGCTACATGCCGCAGAATCGCGGCGCGGTGTTCACGGCGCGGCTGTCGGGCTATTCGATGATCGAAAGCGCGGCGATGGGCCGGCGATACGGTTTTTCGCGGCTCGACGCCGCGACGCGGCGCGAAATCGACGCCACGCTCGATGTGGTCGGCGCGCAAGCGCTGGCGCGGCGGCCGATCGGCGAGTTGTCGGGCGGCGAGCGGCAGCGGCTGCTGCTGGCGCAGGCGCTGCTCGGGCGCCCAAAACTGCTGCTGCTCGACGAGCCGCTGATCTCGCTCGATCCCGCCCATCAGCACGCGGTGGTCGAGATCGTCGCCCGGCTGCGGCGCGAGCTTAAAATCGCGGTGCTGTTCAGCGCGCATGAGCTGAACCCGCTGCTCAACGCGATCGACCGGGTGCTCTATCTCGGCCAGGGCGCGGCGGTGCTGGGGACGGTGGACGAGGTGGTCAACTCGCAGACCCTGTCGCGGCTCTACGGCGCCGATGTCGAGGTGGTGCGGGTGCGCGACCGCGTGTTCGTCATGGCCGGCGGCGTCGAGGTCGAGAGCGAGGCGCATCGCCACGAAGGTCACAGCCATAGCCACGATCACGCGCACGGGTGAACCATGCTCGAATATGAATTCATGCGCAGCGCCTTCGCGGCGGCCGGGGCGGCAGCGGTGCTTTCGGGCGCGGTCGGCTATTTCCTGGTGCTGCGCGGCCAGACCTTCGCCGGCCACGCGCTGAGCCATGTCGGCTTCACCGGCGCGACCGGGGCGGCTCTGTTCGGCCTGTCGCCGCTGGCCGGCTTGATCGCCTTTTCCGCCTTCGCCGGGCTGGTGATGGGCTTGATCGGCGAGAAACTGGCGGAGCGCGACGTCGCCATCGGCATGACGCTGTCGCTGGCGCTGGGGCTCGGGCTGCTGTTCCTGCATTTCTACACCACGGCCGCCTCTCAGGCGACGGCGCTGCTGTTCGGCAATGTGCTGGGCGTCGACGCGGGCGCGCTGAAGACGCTGCTGGCGCTGGCCGCCGCCAGCCTGCTGGCTTTGGGCTGGATCGCGCGGCCGCTGACCTTCGCCAGCCTACAGGGCGAACTCGCCGAGGCCAGCGGCCTGCCAATGCGCGCGCTGTCGGTCGGCTTCCTCGTCATCGTCGCGGTGGCGGTGGCGGAGAGCGCGCAGATCGTCGGGGTGCTGCTGGTGTTCGCGCTGATGGTCGGCCCGGCCGCCGCCGCGCGCAACCTCACGCGCGAGATCGCGTCGGGCGTCGCGCTCGCCGCCGCGCTGGCTTTGGGCGAGGCCTGGGGCGGGCTGAGCCTGTCGTTCTACACCGACTGGCCGGCGAGCTTCTGGATTTCGGCTCTGTCGGGCATGGTCTATTTCGCCTCGCTGGCGCGCGCTTGAGCCGGGTCAAGCCGGCGCTGCGGCGAGCCGATAGGAAGAGACGCCTTCAGGAGACCAGCGGCGATGGAGCGTCTTGAGAACCGACCCCTGGAAGAATTGGCCGTCGGCGACCGATTCGTGGCCACGCACGCCTTCGACATCGCCGACATCGAGCGCATCGCCGCCGCCGCCAGCGGCTTCGACCCGCAGATTGCGGCGAGCGGCCTCGCCTCCGCCAACGCCTTCCTTGACGCGACCTCGCGTCTGTCCTGGGCGAGCTTGTGGCTCGCCGGCGTGGTCGCGGCGCGGTTTCCCGGCGTCGGCGTGCTGCCGCTGTCGTCGATGGTCGAAACCCGCGCCGCGCCGACGCCCGGCCAGACGATGACGCTGGCGCTGGTGGTGCGCGAGCGCCGCGAGGACGGCCGGCGGGTGACGATCGAAGCGCACGCCGCCGACCCGCGCGGCGATCTCGCGATGTCGGCGACGCTCGAACTGGTCGCGCCGCTGGAGAAGACGGTCGTCCGCGACGCGGATGCGCCGCCGGCGCCGCACGAGAAGGGCGCGCGCGGCCGGCGCCTGCTCGACATGGCGCGCCGCCTGCCGGCGCTGCGCACGGCGGTGGTGCATCCCGTCGACGCGGCCTCGCTCACCGGCGCGGTGGAAGCGCACAAGCTCGGCCTGATCGTGGCCGTGCTGGTGGGGCCGGAGGCGAAAATCCGCCGCGCCGCCGAGGCGGCGGGCATCGATCTCTTAGGCTTCGAGATCGTCGCCGTCGAGCACAGCCACGCGGCCGCCGACGCGGCGGTGGCGCTGGCGCGCGAGGGCAAGGTCGAAGCGATCATGAAGGGCGCGCTGCACACCGACGAATTGATGCACGCCATCGTGCGCGCCGATTCCGGCCTGCGCACCGCCCGCCGCCTGAGCCATGTGTTCGCGGTCGACGCGCCCCATTACGCCCGGCCGTTGTTCATCACCGACGCGGCGGTCAACATCTACCCCTCGCTGATCGAAAAGCGCGACATCGTGCAGAACGCGATCGATCTGACCCACGCCCTCGGCGTCGTCGCGCCGCGCGTCGCGATCCTGTCAGCGGTCGAAACCGTGTCGCCCGACATCCGCTCCACCATCGACGCGGCGGCTTTGTGCAAGATGGCCGATCGCGGTCAGATCACCGGCGCCAGGCTCGACGGACCGCTCGCCTTCGACAACGCCGTGTCGCCGGAGGCCGCCCGCACCAAAGGCATCGTGTCCGAAGTCGCCGGCCGCGCCGACATTCTCGTCGCGCCCGATCTGGAAGCCGGCAACATGATCGCCAAACAGCTCGAATATCTCGCCGACGCGGAACTCGCCGGCATCGTGCTCGGCGCCCGCGTCCCGATCATGCTGACGAGCCGCTCCGACGGCGTGCGGGCGCGGCTCGGCTCCTGCGCGCTGGCGTTGCTGATGAAGCGCGCCACGCAGGGGTAGCGCGCGGGGTTCTCATACGAATTCCGGTTGATTGGTTCGCGCCCTTCACCCCGTCATCGCGAGCGTGAGCCGAAGCGATCCACGTTTCCGCGGAGCCGAGCTTTATGCATAGGCGTACCATCACGGGGAGTTGGATTGCTTCGGCTCACGCTCGCAATGACGAACAAGCCGCGTCACACCGGCCGCAGCAGCACGTGCTTCTTGCGGCCGAGCGACAGTTTCACCGCGCCGTCGCGCAAGGCGTCGCGGCCGATCGTCGCCTTCTCGTCGCTCAGCGCCTCGTCGTTGACGCGCAGGCCGCCGCCGCGAATCTGGCGCCGCGCCTCGCCGGTCGAGGCGACCAGCCCGGCGCGCACGAAGGCCGATAGCGCGCCCAGCCCCGCGTCGAACTCGGAAGCGGGGATTTCGACGCTCGGCAGCGTGTCGGCGGCGACGCCCTCCTCGAAGGTTTGGCGCGCGGTTTCCGCCGCCTCTTCCGCGGCCGCGCGGCCATGCAGCAGCGCGGTCGCTTCCGTCGCCAGCGTCTTCTTGGCCTCGTTAATCTCGGCGCCTTGCAGCGCAGCCAGCCGCGCGATCTCGTCGATCGGCAGCAGCGTGAACAGCTTGAGGAACCGCGCGACGTCGGCGTCCTCGGTGTTGCGCCAGAACTGCCAGTAATCGTAGGGGCTCAACATGCCCGCGTCGAGCCAGACGGCGCCGGCGGCGGTCTTGCCCATCTTGGCGCCCGACGCGGTGGTGATCAGCGGCGAGGTCAGCGCGTAGAGTTGCGAGGCTCCGAGCCGGCGGCCGAGGTCGGCCCCCATGACGATGTTGCCCCATTGGTCGGAGCCGCC
>JAGWRL010000155.1 GCA_028876585.1 Pseudomonadota bacterium
GAACACCGCCAGACCCGCCGCCACATGGGGCGAGATCAAGTCGTGGAACATCACCAGCGCGTCGTCGGCCATCAGCGGAAGAACGGCGCGCGCGTCGTCGCGCGGCGCCTCGCCCTCGTGATAGCCGTCGATGAAGGCGAAAGACCACGGCTGCGGCCGCACCGCCCGCACGGCCGGCACGATGCTGGGCGAAAAGCCGGCCCACAGCCGCGCCGGGCCGATGGGGCCAAGCGAATCGCGCACCGCTTGCATCTGGTCGGGATGGCCGAGCGCCGGGTCGATCACGTCGAGATCGAGCCCGGCGGCGACGAGATGCGCGCTCGACCATGCGTAATGGCAGCCGATCTCCAGCCCGCGCCGGCCGCGAAAAGGCAGCGCGTTGTTGTGCAGCAGCGTCGCCTCGTCGAGCGACAGCACGCCGATATAGGGATTGCGGGTCCCGCGCCGGTCGCGCCGCCAGATATGCGGCGCGTCCTTGCGCAGATAGGGCCATTGCAGCTCGGCGACGTCGCCGGCCTCCAGGCTCGGGAAATGGCGGATCAGGCCGGGATCGACCAGACCCGGCGAGACGTAATCGCGCCGCGCGCCGGGCCACAGGGTCTTGGCCACCGGCTCGATCTGGGAGAAATCGACGAGTTCGACGATCGGGTTCTGCGCGCTCATGGGGCCCTGATATAGCTGCGCGCGCGCGGATGTGAACGACTTGGGCCAACAAATGCCGCCGGCGTGCGTTCTCTAAGGCGCGGGAGGCGTCGAGCGATGAAGATCACCACAGTCCGCACGGCGGTGCTCGCCGGCAATTTCCCCTGGGTGCTGGTGCGGATCGAGACCGACGCCGGCGTGACGGGCCTGGGCGAAGCCTACTGGGGCGCGGGCGTCGCCGAACTCGTGCATCGCGCCGGCTCGCTGCTGATCGGCGAGAACCCCATCAATATCGGCAAGCTGATGTTCATCATGGAGCGCTGCCTGTCGGGCGAGGGCGCGCAGGCCGGCGCGACGGTCACGGCGATGAGCGGCGTCGAGATCGCGCTGTGGGATCTCGTCGGGCGCATCCATCAAATCCCGATTTCGACCTTTTTCGGCGGCCGCTTTCGCGATCGCGTGCGGGTCTACGCCGATTGTCACGCCGGCGAGACGCACGATCCGCAATCCTACGCCGACAAGGCGCGCGCGGTGGTGGCGGAAGGCTATACCGCGCTCAAATTCGATCTCGACAATCCGAACCCGCACACCTTCGACGTCAGCGACGATCCGCACCCGCGCCGGCAATGGATCGAACCCTACAACCGCCGCATCGGCTCGGCGGAATTGCGCTGGATGGTCGATGTCGCCAAGGCGTTGCGCGCGGCGGTCGGGCTCGACGTCTGGCTGGCGCTCGACTGCCACTGGAAATTCAATGTCGGCGACGCCATCCGGCTGGCGCAGGCGCTGGAGCCGTTCGACCTCGTCTGGCTGGAGGACCCGGTGCCGCCGCTCAACCTCGCCGCGCAGCGCGAGGTGACGCAGGCGACGCGGACGCCGATCTGCATCGGCGAGAATCTGTACCGGCTCGAAGGCTTTCGCGAGGCGATCGAGCGTCAGGCGGCGCGCGTGCTCGCGCCCGACATCCCGAAGATGGGCGGCTTGATGGAGTTCCGGAAGGTCGCCGATCTCGCCGCCGCGCATTACATCCCGATGGCGCCGCATAATGTCGCCAGCCCCATCGGCACGGTGGCGGGGGCGCAGGCCTGCGCCGCGATCGCCAATTTCCTGGTGATCGAATATCACGCGCACGAGGTCGATTGGTGGGCCGATCTCGTCGATGGCCCGCCGCCGATCCGCGACGGTTTCGTGCACCTCAACGACCGCCCCGGCCACGGCCTGACGCTCAACGAAGACGTCGCGCGCGCCCATCTCGCGCCCGGCGGCTCCTATTTCGGCGAGACCCCATGAGCCTGTCGCACTCCCACCTCACTCCCACCGCCGACATCGCGCGCCCGCCGGCGGAATGGACGCGCGCGCTGGCGCGGCTCGGCGCCGCGACCGCTTGCGCCACGCTGCACGCGCTCGGGTTGCGCGATACGTTCATGCAGGGGCCGACGGCGTGGAGCCCGGGCCAACGGCTGGCCGGGCCGGCGCTGACGCTGCAATTCATGCCCAAGCGCGAAGACCTCTACGGCGAGGGCGAATATTCCGACGTCGAGAAGCAGTTGCACCGGCATGCGCTGTATCACGCCCAGCCCGGCGACTTCATCGTGGTCGATGCGCGCGCCGACATGCGCTCGGGCGTGTTCGGCGAGATGATGCTGACCTATTTCAAGGGCCGCGGCGGCGCCGGCGTGGTGGTCGACGGCTGCCTGCGCGACATCGCTGAAGTGCGGGCGCTCGACCTCGGCCTGTGGCTGCGCGGCGCGACGCCGAATTTCCACGCCCAGACCGGGCTGATGCCGTTCGCCGTCAACGTCGCGATCGCCTGCGGCGGCGTGACGGTGCTGCCGGGCGACATCGTGGTCGCCGACGACGACGGCGCCTGCGTCATTCCGCCGGCCTATGCCGAGCGCGTGATCGCGCACGCGGGGACGCATCACGATTGGGAGGATTTTTCCCGCGAACGGCTGCGCGCGGGCGGGTCGCTGCAAAAATACTATCCGCTGCACGATGACGCGCGGGCGGAATACGAGGCGTGGCGGGCGGCGCGGCGCGAGATTTAGCGCCGCGCCGGCAAGGCGCGGCGGCTGCGTTTGCCCAGCGCCACCCCGATGGCGACGCCGACCAACACCGAGGCGAGCGGAGCGGCGCGAATCATGCCGCGCAGCCCCGAGGCGAGATCGCGCAGGGCGAGCCGCAACTGCGCTCGATCCGCCTGGCGTTGGATCTCGTCGCGCGCGGCGGCGGCGGGCTCGGCGTCCGCCGAAGTCTCGGGGTGGATCAAACGCATGGCGCGGCTCCGATCCGCCTTAACGTCTCGTGGCAACGCGAGGCGCGCCGCGCGGTTCCGCTTCCGCCCCCAAAACCCCGTGCGGCGCCGGGGCGCTGGCCAGCGGCAGGCGCAGGCGCGCCAGCAGGCCGTGCGGCGCGCGATTGTGCAATTCGACGCCGCCGCCATGCCCTTCCGCGATCTCGCGCACGATGGCGAGACCGAGGCCGAAGCCGCCGCCGCCGCGCTGCGAGCGGGCGTTGTCGCCCTTGACGAACGGCTCGAAGATCGGACCCAGCATCGCCGCGGGCACGCCGGGGCCGTCGTCGGCGACCTCGATCCAGACTTCCTCCCCATGCAGCGACGCGCGGACCTCGGCGCAGGCGCCGAACTTGCTGGCGTTGTCGACGAGATTGGTCACCGCCCGCGTCAGCGCGTGCGGGCGGCAGGTGAGCGCGAGCCGGTCGGGGCCTCTGTAGGCGACGTCATGGCCGGTGTCGGCGAATTGGGCGCAGATCGTCTGCAACAGCGAGGGCAGGTCGGTCGCCGTCGCGGCCTCGGTCTGGCCGACCTCGCGCATATAGGCCAGCGTCTCGGTCAGCATCTCGTTGATGCCGGCGATCTCCTCCAGCATCGCGGCTTGCGCGGGCTCGTCGCGCAGCCGCTCGATGCGCAGCCGCAGCCGGGTCAGCGGCGTGCGCAGATCGTGGCTGACGGCGACCAGCATCCGCGTGCGCTCGTCGACCAGCCGGCGCACGCGCTTGCGCATCTCGTTGAGCGCGCGCGCCGCCTGCGCCACCTCGATCGGGCCGCTTTCGCGCAGATCGGCGGCGTCGCCCGCGCCGGGGCGGCCGAACGCGCGCGCCGCCGAGGCGATCGACGACAACGGCGCCGTCACCCAGCGCACCGCATAGGCGGAGACGAACAGGATGACGAAGGTGATGATGCCGATCGTGAACAGGGTCTGCGTCACGACGAGGCTGCCGACGCTGGCGTAAGGCGTGATCGCGAACCGCAAGGCGTGCGCGTCGTCGACCTTGACGTAAATGGAATCCGCGTCGGCGCGTCCCTCCATCCGGGGAAGGATGTCGAGCCGCCAGCCGTGCTGCAAGTCCTGTTCGATGTCGGAGATGATCGCATTGCCGGCCGGCGGGCTGGTTCCCGTGACCGGCGGTGGTTTCGCCCAGGTGACCGAAACCGATTCGCCGTTGCCGCTCTTGGGGACATACAGCGAATTGCCGAGGTCGCGCGCTTCCAGCACGCCATTGACGACGGCCGCGATCCGGGCGGCGCGCATTTGCACCATGGTCTGGTGCGACGGGCCGACGCCGCCGGAATAGACGAGATAAAACATGACGGCGGAGGCGAGGAACACGCCGAACAGCACGGCGGCGACCAGCACGCTGGTCAATTGCCCGACGAAGGTGCGGGGCGCGAAACGGCGCAGGGCGGCGATCATCCCGGCGTCACCTCGGGCGTGAAGATATAGCCGCCGAGCCGGATGGTCTTGATGAAGGTGGGATCGCCGACGTCGGGCTCGATCTTCTGGCGGATGCGGCTCACATGCACATCGACGCTGCGCTCGACCGGCCCGGCGACGCCGCTATGGGTCAAATCCAGCAATTGCTCGCGCGACAGCACTTCGCCGGGATGGGTGCAGAAGGCGAGCAGCAGATCGAATTCGGCGCTCGTCGTGGTGACCAGCGCGCCCTGCGGGTTGAGCAGTTTGCGCTCGGTGGGGTGCAGCAGCCAGCCCGCGAAGCGCAGCGGCTCCTGTCGGGCGCGCGCGCCCTCGCTGACCCGCGCGCGGCGCAGCAGGGCGCGGATGCGGGCGATCAACTCGCGCGTGTTGAACGGCTTGGTCACATAATCGTCGGCGCCGAGCTCCAGCCCGAAGATGCGGTCGACGTCGTCGCCGAGCGCGGTGACGATGATGATCGGCAGGTTGAACGAGGCGGCGCGCAGGCGCGTGCAGATCTTGCGGCCGTCCTCGTCCGGCAGCAACAGGTCGAGCAGCACGAGATCGGCCTTTTCGCGGCTCATCACGCGATCCATCTCGGCGCCGGAGGCGGCGATGGCGACGGCGAAGCCGGCTTCGCGCAGGGCGTCGGCCAGCATGTTCTGGATCGTGGCGTCGTCTTCGACCAGCAGGATGCGGGCGCCGGTCTCGGGCGTGGGCTCGCTGACGCGCGCGCGTTCCAGACTCATGGCTGCGATCCCGACATTGCGCCCTCGCCCGGCCCTCGCATGAACACCTCCCGCAAGAACCGTCAGATCATAAGGCGTTGCGCGCGCACAAGCAAAGCTGGCGTTCGCGCGCGCGGCGGCGTAGTTTCGGGCGCATGATGTATCGACGCGACGGCGAGCGGGCGCTGGCGATCAGCCAGCCCGCGCACGCCTGGATCGCCGGCCGGCTGATGCGGCGGCTCGACGCCGACCTGAGCGAGACTTTGCTGCTCGCTGGCGAGCAGCACGACATCGGCTGGCTCGACTGGGAGGCCGCGCCCAGCTTCGACGCCGGCGCCGGCCGGCCGCCAAGTTTTCGCGAGGTCGGCGCGGCGGTTCACGCGCCGATGTGGACGGCGGGGGTCGAGCGGGCGCTGGCGGCCTGGGGGCCGCAGGTCGCGTGGCTGATCTCGCGCCACGGCGGGCGCATCTATCGGCGATTCGGGCTGCCCTCGGCCGGTCCGCGCGACGCGGCGGCGATCCACGCCTATCTCGCAGCGCTTGCCCCGCGCGAGGCGGAATGGGCGGCCGCCTGCGGGCTGGAGCCGGCCGAACTCGAATTTCAATCGCGGTTGGTCGCCTTCGTCGACGCGCTGTCGCTGGCGGTGTGCGGCGCGCTGCGCGCGCCGGCCGAGTTCGAGGGGCCGGCCGGCGCGGTGCGGCTGCGCGAGGC
>JAGWRL010000022.1 GCA_028876585.1 Pseudomonadota bacterium
CGCGCCGCCCTCACCGCGCCGCGCCGGCCCGCCGCAACCAGTCGCGCAGCGTGAGTTCGCCCTCATCGCCCGCCGCCGGGCCGGGCGCGGGCGCGCGCCCGGCGCGCAGGTCGCGCGGGCTCACGCCGAACTGGCTGCGGAACAGGCGGTTGAAGGCGCTGACGTTCTTGAAGCCGAGCCCGTAGGCGATCGGCCCGATGCGGCGGTCGGCCTGCGCCGGGTCGGCGATCTCCTGATAGGCGCGCCGCAATCGCGCGGCGCGGATGTAAGCGGCGACCCCGCCGACCGGCTCGAACAGCCGATAGAGCGAGGCGCGCGACAGCCCGAACGTGCGCGCCAGGCCCGCCGCGTCGAGCCCCGGCGCGGCGAGGTTTTTGTCGATATGGCGGCGGATGACGAGGAAGGTCGAGAGCGGCGCGCGCGGGGTTGCGAGCGCGGGGACGCTCGCCGCCGCGATCAGCGCCAGCACGCCCTCGGCGAGCGCGTCGAACTCGCGATCCGTGGCGCGCGCGGCTTCCACGCGCAGCGCGACGAGCGCGGCGCCGATCAGCGCGCCGGCCGGCGTCGCGTGCGAGATCGTCAGGCCGTGCAGGGAATCGAAATCGGCGAGCGGCCTGGGCAGGCGGGCGCGCGGCAGCCACAGCAGGAGATCGGCCGCGTCGGATTGCGCGCGGTGGAAGGCGAGGTCGGCGCTTTCGCCGAGATCGTGAAAGACGAGATCGCCGGTCCGCGCCGAAACCTCGCGCGCGTCCATGCGGCCTTCGAGCCGGTCGGCGCCGACGAGATGGACGGCGACGCCGTCGACTTCGCCAGGGCTTCGCGCCAGCCGAAGCGACGGCGCGACGAAGGCGGAAAGCGCGAAGGCGCGGGCGGCGCGATGCTCGACGGCCGCGGCCGTCGCGGCGTCGACCTCGAACACGCCGGCGAGCAGGGCGGGCAGGCGCGGCGGCGCGGCGAGACTCACGCGGGCGCCGCCGCGCTGGTCTTGATGGGGAAAGGCTTGCGCATTCATCGGTGCGAATTCAATGGGATAGCGCCCTTCCACAAAGCCGCTTGCCGCCGAGCCTTGAGCCGGCGCGGGGCCTATTGTGCACAGCGTATCAAGTTATATGCAATTTGTCTCGCATCCTTTCTTTTTGTAACGAAACCGGTAACGTTGGGAAACTCCATGCCGGCAAGCGAAGGGCGAGATCGTTGCCAGCAGAGGCAGGAAAATTCCGGGCCGAATAGCTCGAAATTCAATATGAAGACTCGCTTTAGAAAGTGGAGCAATAAAAAATGGCGAATTCTATTACTCTCGATTTCAACGGCGCCACCACAGGCAACAATACTTCCACCTACGATGAATCGTCGACGACGAACCCGACAATTACGCTGTTTTCAGGCGCGACTATAGCGACAAGCGGCACTAAACTGGCCGACCTGGTCCTGAATATCGCCAATCCATCGAGCACGATGTCGTTCAGCCTGACATCCGCCGCGCAGTTGGCGGCGACAAACGCTGGAGTGACATTGTCGTTTAACTCCACGACCGGCAACATCACATTTGCTTATACTTCCGGAACAGGGCACACGAGTGCCCCGACCGACACTGTTTGGAACTCTATTATCGATGGCTTGCAGTACACGAACACCGCTGACGAGCCGCTAGGGACGACACACGCCATAACTTTGGTTTCCTCGACGACGGCGTCGGGATCGACTTACAACACAACGACCGTGAACAACACGGAAACCCTCAACGTCACCTGCTTCTATCCCGGCACGCTGATCCGCACGCCCGATGGCGAGGCCGCTGTCGAGACGCTGAAGCCGGGCGATCTCGTGCTTACCGCCGCCGGCGAGGCCAAGCCGGTCAACTGGCTCGGCCGGCAAACCGTCTCCACGATATTCGCCGACAAGATGCGCGTGCTGCCGATCCGCTTCAAGGCCGGCGCGCTCGGCGACAACCTGCCGGCGCGCGATCTGCTCGTCTCGCCTGACCACGCGATGCTGGTCGAGGGCGTGCTGATCCAGGCCGGCGCGCTCGTCAATGAGACGTCGATCACGCGCGAGACCAAGGTTCCGACCGTCTTCACCTACTACCACATCGAACTCGACGACCATTCGCTGATCCTGGCCGAGGGCGCGGCGGCGGAGACCTTCGTCGACAACGTCGACCGGCTCGGCTTCGACAACTGGAGCGAGTTCGAGGCGCTTTATCCCGAGGGCAAGACGGTCGAGGAATTGCCCTATCCGCGCGCCAAGTCGCATCGGCAGGTGCCCGTGAATCTGCGGGTGATGCTGGCCGAGCGCGCGTTGCGCATCGGCGCTCGGGACGCCGCGCAGGTCGCCTGATCGGTTGATCCGCGCGATTTCGGGCGGCGCCGCCGGCGCCGCCTTTTCATGCCGCGATTTGCCGTCGCGCTGAATTCAGCGCGGAGCGGCCGCGGGCGGGGGGATCTCGACGCCGTCGCCGCAGCCCTCGACATCCGCCGTCGCGCGCCAGAACGCGCGCGGGCCGGGCTCGGAGGTCGGCCGCGGCGCGTCGCGCACGCACAGGCCCGCCTTCGCCCACCAGCTCTTGAGCATGTCGCCGCGATCGACGGGATTCAAGCCGCCGTCGGGGCGGCGCCAGAAGAGGCAGCGCGCGCAGGTGGCGCCGGGGCGGGTCGCGGCGACGAGGCCCTCGCCGCAAACCTGACGGCTATGGGTCTGCGGCCAATGCGCGACCTCTTCCGAGCGCCATGACGACGGCGGCGGGTGACGTCGGCAGAGCCCTTCGTTCAGCCGAAGTTGGGACCAAAACACGCACTCGCCGCAATTCCGGGGGCGCGTCGGCGTATCCGTCATGGTTGCTGTCTCCGCCCCCCAGTTCGCGCTAGGCGATTATTGGTGGGCTTCCTTGAGTTCGGTTGTTTCGTCCGGCGCGGACGCCGACCAGCCGCCACCCAGCGCCAGAATGAGCGCGACGTTGCTTTCAAGCTGGCGCGTGCGCACGCCGATCGCCGCGCGGTGCGCGTCGAGCGCCGCGTTCTGCGCGGTGACGACATCTAGATAGGAGGCCGCGCCGTCACGATAAAGGGCCATCGACATATCTAGCGCCCGGCTCGCCGCCGCCGCCGCCGCGTCGGACTGCCGGCTCTCGTCCGCCAGCCAGCGCAACGCCGACAGATCGTCCTGCACCTCCTTGAGGGCGCGCAACACGGTCGAGCGATAGTGTTCGGCGGCGATCTTGAACTGCGCCTGGGCTTCTTTGAGCTGCGCCTCGCGCAGGCCGAAATCGAAGATCGGCGCGGAGATCGACGGGCCGACCGAGAACATGCTGTTGGGCAGGCTGAGCAGATTGAGGCCGGTGTCCTGCGTCCCGCCGAGCAGGCCGATGCTGAACTTCGGAAATTCCGCCGCGCGCGCCGCGCCGATCAAGGCGCTTGCGGCGATGGCTTCATGCTCGGCCTGGGCGACGTCGGGTCGACGACGCAGGACATCGCCGGGAACGGCGCGCGGGCGGCGCGGAAAGCCGATCGAGGCGGGCGCGGTCGGCAGATGGAAACCCGCGGCCGATTTGCCCGCCAGCGTCGCGATCGCGTCGACCAGCGCGGCGCGCCGCAGCCCCAGGTCCGACGCCTGCGCCTCTGCGCCGTCCAACTGAGTCTCGGCGCGCTGCTCGTCGATCGGCGGCGCGATCTTGGCGTTCAGCCGTTCGCGCGTCAGTTGCAGCGCGGAGCGATAGACCGTGATGGTGTCGGCGAGCAGCTTGGCTTGCGCATCGAGGCCGCGCAGGTCGATGTAGTCGCGCGCCAATTCCGCGTGCAATTCGGCGCGCGCGTTCGCCAGCGCGTCGCTGGCCGCCTGCTCGTTCGCGTGAGCGGCCTTGACCAGATCGCCGATCCGGCTCCAGACATCCAATTCGTAGGATGCGACGCCGGCGAATATCTGATTGGCGCCGAAATAAGTCGGCTGGCGGCTCGAGCGCAGCGGCCGGTTGGCCGACTGCTTGTTGCCGGAAAGGGTCCCGCCGAAATCGATTTCGGGGAACAGGCCGCTGGTCGCCGCCTCGGTGCGCGCTTGCGCGGCCTGATAGGCGCCCAACGCCGCGGCGAGGTCGGGATTGGCGGCGTCGACGTCGGCTTCAAGCCGGTCGAGCGTCGAATCACGGAAACTTCGCCACCAATAGGCGCCAACCGCCGTCCCGCCGCCGGGAGCGTCGCTGAACTGGGACGCCATCGCGACCGCGGGCGCCTGGTAGTCGGGCGCGAAGTCGCAGCCTTGCAACAACAGCGCCGAGCCGAGCCCGACCCACAAACGATATGTCATGCGCCCCCTGCTCGGCGTTTCGGAGGGAGACCCGACGCCCCTATTTCGTCGCGCCTTCTGCCAAATTCGCATTCGTCTTGGCGCCCTCTATTTCTTTCCCCGATCCTTCGCGGATAACCTGCACTTGATCTCCTTCGGCAAGAGATTCAAGCGGATTTCGTACAATTTCGTCATCCGCAGAAAGACCGACCGCGACCTCGACGCGCGAGCCGTAATCGCGGGCGATCTTGATCTTTTTCAATTTGATGATCGACTTATCGTCGACGGTGGCGACATAAACGGCCTCGTCGCGGAACAACAACGCGCTCGCCGGCACGGTCATCGAGGTGGGGCGGGGCGGCAAGTGAAACTTCACCTGCGCGAAGGCGCCGGGCTTCAGCAGGCCTTCCTTGTTGGCGGCGATGAGTTCGACCAGCAGCGCGCGCGATTTGGGGTCGATGGCGTTGGACGTCGTGGATATTTTGGCGGGAAACTCGCGCCCGGGATATTCGGGCAGTTCCAGCGTCGCCTCCATGCCCTCGTGCAATTGCGCCGCGTAGACTTCGGGCGCGCGGACGTAAACGCGCATGCGGCTGATGTCGGCGACGACGAACAACGGCTGGTTGGTGGCGGAGTTCGGCATCACCAGCGACCCGATGTCGACATTGCGCGCGGTGACGACGCCGTCGAACGGCGCGGTGATGTTGGAGAACGCCTTGAGCGCGCGCAGACGTTCGAGATTGGCGCGCGCGGCTGCGACTTCCGCGTCGGTCACGCGCACGTCGCTCTCCTTCTCGTCGATCGCCTGTTGCGACACCGCCGCCGAGCCGCGTAGCACCTTCCAGCGATCGGCGGTCACGCCGGCGAAAACTTGCTTGGCCTTGGCCTTGGCGAGTTCGCCCTCGAACGCGGTCATCCGCTGATCGAGTTCGGGCGTGTCGACCACCGCCAGCACGTCGCCGCGCTTCACCTGAGCGCCGATGTCGACCCGCCAGTCGCGGACGTAACCGCTCACCTGACCGTGAATCGAGGCGGAATAGAAGGCTTCGACGTCGCCGGGCAACACGACGCCCTTCGCGGCGTCGTCGTGCTTCGGCTTGACGACCGCGACGCTGGGAATCGCCCGCTCGGCGGTCCAGCGCGCCAGCTTCCCTTCTTCCTTGCGCCGCGAGGTGACGCCAGTCACCGCCACGATCACGGCGGCCAGCAGCAGGAGGGCGACGAACCGGAGCGCCTTGACGGGCCGCGGCGACGGCGCGCCGTCGTGCGGTGCAGGCGCGGGAGAATCGTTCATGCGGAGCTCGCCTCCTTGATCGTCGATGGAGCCAGTTGCGGCTCGGAATTCGGCCGGCGGGTGTGGACCCACCGGAACACCGCGGGAACGAACAGCAAAGTCGCAATCGTCGAACAGGTCAGCCCGCCGATGACGGCGCGCCCCAGCGGTGCGTTTTGTTCGGCGCTCAGCGCCATCGGCGCCATGCCGATGATCATCGCCAGCGCCGTCATCAGAACCGGGCGGAAGCGGGTGAACCCCGCCTCCAGCGCGGCCGTCAGCGGGTCGTCGCCCTCGGCCAGGCGCTCACGCGCGAAGCTGACGACAAGGATGCTGTTGGCGGTGGCGACGCCCATGCTCATGATCGCGCCGGTGAGGGCGGGAACCGAAAGCGTTGTGCCGGTGATGAACAGCATCCAGACGATGCCGGCGAGCGCCGTCGGCAAAGCGGCGACGATGACGAACGGATCGAGCCAGGACTGGAAGTTTACCACGATCACCATATAGATCAGCACGATCGCCAACGCGAGGCCGACCAGCAATTGGCTGTAGGCGGCCGTCATCGTCGAGGTCTGGCCGCGCAACACGATGGTCGAGCCCGGCGGCCGGTCCTTGGCGGTCTCGTCGAGGATCTGCTGGATGTCGGTGGAAACCGCGCCCAGGTCGCGCCCGGTGTTATTGGCGAATATGTCGATCACCGGCTGCACCGCGTAATGTGACACCACCGCGGGGCCCACGCTGCGCTTGATCGACGCCACGCCGGCCAGGATCTGCGAGGCGTCTTTCTCCGACGCCGGCACATTTCCCAGCGCGGACACGGAGTCCAGCCAATATTCCGGCGTCTGAGCGATGATGGGATAGGCGACGCCGTTCTTCGGGTTGATCCAGAAGGTGGGGGCGACGGAGAAGCTGCCGGACAGCGTCTCCTGCAGGCTCTTGGCGACGTCCGATTCGTTCAGGCCCAGTTGCGCGGCGAGCGTGCGGTCGACGGCGACGTTGAATTGCGGATAGTTCGACGCCTGCTGAATCCGCGCGTCGGCGACGCCGGGGACCATGGCGATGCGCCGAATCAGTTCGTTCGCATATTTCAGGTTCTTCTCGCCGTTCGGCCCCATCACCTGCACGTCGACCGGCGAGGGCAGCCCGAAGTTGAGGATTTGCGAGACGATGTCGGCGGGCAGGAACGAGAAGGTCGCGCCCGGAAACCTGCGCGGCAGAACTTCACGCAGCGTCTTGACGTAGTCTTCGGCGGCCGATTCCGATCCCGGCTTCAGCGAAATCAGCAAATCGGCGTCGGCGTAATCGACCGTGCCCGAATTGCCGTAGGCCAGATTGATGCCGCTGATCGGCAATCCCACGTTGTCGACGATCGTCTCCACCGCGCCCTGCGGCAACTCGGCCCGGATCGCGTCCTCGACGCGATTGCACAGCGCCGCCGTCTCTTCGATGCGGGTGCCGGTCGGCGCGCGCACATGCAGCTTCAGTTGCGCGCTCTCCACCGGCGGGAAGAAGTTCTGCCCCAGGAACGGCGTAAGGCCGAACGAGGCGAGCGAGACGAGGACAAAGCCGACGATGAACACCCCCCGCCCGGCGAGCGCGGTCGCCAGCACGCGCTGGTAGAACGCGCGCGTCGCCTCGAACCGGCGCTCGAAACCGCGCTGGAACAGGGTGAAGGGATTGCGCGTCGGCGCCGCGTGGCCCGCGCCGCCGTGGTGCCCCACCTGACTGGCGAGCAGATAACGGGCGAGCGTCGGCACCAGCGTGCGCGACAGGATGTAGGAGGCGATCAGCGCGAACACGACGGCTTCCGCCATCGGCCGGAACAGATAGCCGGCGACGCCGCCTAGGCCGTACATGGGAACGAAGACGATGCAGATGCAGAGCAGCGACACCGTGGCGGGAACCACGATCTGCCGCGCGCCGTCCATGATCGCGCTCTCGATTTCCTTTTCCTGTTCGAGATGCCAGTTGATGTTCTCGATCGTCACGGTGGCGTCGTCGACGAGGATGCCGACCGCCAGCGCCAGCCCGCCGAGCGTCATCACGTTGATGGTCTGACCGGTCGCGGCCAGCAGCGCGACGGCGGTGAGGATGGCCAGCGGGATCGAGATCGTGATGATCAGCGTCGAGCGCCAGCTGCCCAGGAAGATCAGGATCATCAGGCCGGTCAGGGTGGCGGCGACGACGCCCTCGAAGATGACCGAATTGACCGATTGTTTGACGAAGGTCGACTGATCGCCGACAGCGTCGAGCTTCAGGCTCGGCGGCAGAGATTCGCGCAGCTTCGGCAGCAGCGCCTTGATCCCGTTGATGACGTCGAGGGTGGAGACCGAACCCGCCTTCAGGATCGTCATCAGCACCGCGTTGCGCCCGTCGACGCGCACCATGTTGATCTGCGGCGGCGAGCCGTCATGTGCGAAGGCGACGTCGCGCAGGAATACGGTCGCGCCGTTGACGACCTTGATCGGCAAATCGTTCAGCGCGGCGATATTGTCGGGCGAACCGTTGAGCGAAACGACATATTCGAATTGCCCGACCACGGCGTCGCCGACCGGCGTGACGATATTCTGCTTCGCGATCGCGCCGACGACGTCCTGGGCGGACAGGCCGTAGGCTTGCAGCTTGCCTGAATCGAGATCGACCTGAACCTGCCGCACCTTGCCGCCGTAGGGCGAGGGAATCGCCGCGCCGGCGACGCTGGCGAGTTGCGGGCGAATGAAATTCTGCGCCGCGTCGAAGATCTCCGACTGGCTCAGCGTGTCGCTCGACAGCGCCAGTTGCAGCACCGGCACGCTGGAGGCGTTGAAGCTGAGGACATAGGGCGGCGTAATGCCGGCGGGCAGATATTTGAGCACCGTCTGCGAGGCCGCCGTGGTCTGCGCCAGAGCCGCGTTGATATTGACGTTCGGTTGGAAGAACACCTTGACGATGCCGTAGTTGGGCATCGATTGCGACTCGATGTGTTCGATGTCGTTGACCTGCGAACTCAGGGTGCGCTCGTAATAATAGATGATGCGCTGCGACATCTCCTGCGGCGGCTCGCCGTTATAGGTCCACACCACCGCGACGACGGGAATGCCGATATCGGGAAAGATGTCCGTCGGCGTGCGGAACCAGGCGCTGACGCCGAATATAACCATAAGCATCGCCATCACGACGAAGGTATAAGGGCGATTGAGCGCGATGCGGACGATTGCGAGCATACAAAAATTCAATCAAAGCGCGCGATGGGCGTAACATTCATACCCGAAGGCGGCGCGCTCTCCGCTTCGGCGAGCGGACAATTAGGGTCCGATCGCCCGCAGTAACACTAAATAATTTTTGAGCTTGGCGCGCGCGCCGCCTTTCTTGACATGCCGCGCGTCAACGAAGCTTTGGCCGTCGCGCGCATTACGAATCGGGCGCCCGGCGCGTTGTCCTCGACGCGCAACTCCAGCCCATGCAATTCGGCGATGTTGCGCGCGATGCTGAGCCCCAGCCCATGCCCGGCGCCGCCCTCCTCCGCCGCCGCGCGATAGAAGCGGCGGAAGATCAGGTCGCGTTCGGCGGGCGGGACGCCGCAGCCGCTGTCGCGCACCTCGACGCACGGGGTCGCCTCGTCGCCGCACGCGGCGACCTGCACCGTCCCGCCGGCGGGCGTGAACTTGACTGCGTTGTCGACGAGATTGGCGATCGCCTCGCGCAACAGATCCTCGTCGCCGCGAATCCACACCGGGCCGGACAGAGAGGCCGTCAGGGCGACGGATTTCGCGTCGGCGATAGGCTCGTAGAACTCGACCGCCTGGGCGCAGATCGCGGCCAGATCGACGTCGCGGAAGCGCCGTTCGCGCGGGCCGTTCTCGACCTCGGAGATGCGCAGCAGCGCCGCGATCGTAACCGTGGCGCGATCGAGTTGCGCCAGCGCCGCCTCCAGATCGGCGCGGGTCGCGGCCGGCGCCGCTTCGAGCGCGCGGTCGAGCTTGATCCGCGCCAGGGTCAACGGCGCCCGCAAATCATGCGCGATATTGTCGCCGACGCTTTTCAACTGGTCGAGCAGCCGCGCGATCTCGTCCAGCATCAGATTGACGGCGTGGGCGATGCGGTCGATTTCGTCGCCCTCGGGCGCGGCGGGCAGGCGCGATTCGAGGTGGCCCTCCATGATCCGGGTGATCGCCTCGTGCACGCCGGCGAGCCGACGCGAGGCCCGCCGCGCGAACAGCCCGCCGATCGCCAGGATCGCGGCGACGGTGGGCAGAACCGCGACGCCGAGCGCGCGCGACAGAATGGCCTCCACGTCATGCGCGTCCTGCAGGCTGCGCCCGAGCACGATCACCCCGCCGTCGGCCCGGCGACGCGCCACCAGGATGCTCGACACCGGCGCGCCGCCGATCGCCTGCATTTCGCCGGCGCCGAGCCAATGCGCCTTGCCGTTGACGGCGACCGGCGGCAGGGCGTCGATATTGCCAAATATCTGCCCGCCTTGCGGATTGAACAAAGCGAGATAGTCGATCCGGCGGATTTCCCGCATCTGCCGCGCCGCCAGCGCGTCGCGCAGCCGCGCCTCGGTCGCGTCGCCGTTGAGGCGCGCCTCCTCGGTCAGGATCAGGCTGATTCGGCTGACGTCCTCGCGCGCGACCACGAAATAGATCAGCGCGAAGGCGCCGATCGTCGCGGCGGCGACCGCCAGAGCGAACGCAAACGCCAGCCGAAAAGGGCGCTGGCCGAAGGCGTCAGTTCTCAACATCGAGTTTGAAGCCCGCCGCCCGCACATTGACGATGAAGCGGCGCCCGTCTCCCGCGTCGAGCTTGCGGCGCAGGTTGCCGATATGCACGTCGACGACGTTGGTCTGCGCCACGAACTTGTAGTTCCAGACGTCTTCGAGCAGCATCGAGCGGGTGACGATCTGCCCCTGCCGGCGCATGAAATATTCGAGCAGCTTGAACTCGCGCGGCAGCAGTTCGATGACAGTTCCGTCGCGCCGCGCCTTGCGCTCCACCAGATCGAGCGTCAGCGGGCCGGCGGTCAGTTGCGTCGCGCGCAGGCCGACGCCGCGGCGCGCCAGCGCCTCGACGCGGGCCGACAATTCCGGCAGCGCGAACGGCTTGACGAGATAATCGTCGCCGCCGGCTTTGAGGCCGCGAATGCGGTCGTCGACGGTCGAGAGCCCGCTGATCACCAGCACCGGCACCGGATTGCCTTCCCCGCGCAGGGTTTCGACCAGCGACAACCCGTCTTCGCCATTCAGCATCCGGTCGACGATCAAAACCGCGGCTTCGCCGCGCCTCGCCTCGGACAGGCCCTCCTGGAGCGTGCGCGCATAGGCGACGTCATGGCCGATTCCTTGCAACTCGAAGCGAATCTCATCGGCGAGTTCGCGCTCGTCTTCGATCAGCAGCACGGGCGGCTTGGTTGTCGCTTCCGTCGGCGTCGTCATGGTTGTCACTCTCACGTCGATCCAGCCCACCTGTCCGCCGCCGATCCCCCAAAAGCGTGATAAGCGTTGGAGAATCGAGACAAAATCATGTCTCCGTGGCGATGCGCGCGCTGGCGCGGATCGTCCGGTCGAAAAGCATTGCGAACTCGCTCGCCGGCGCCCTCCTGGTTGCGCCCTTCTGAGGAGGGCGGAATGAGGCCGCAGCATAGCGCATCTCGATGATTTTATAAAAGAGAATTTATGAAGATCGCTTTAGACTGGGCGCCCATCTCGGCGCGGCCGCAACGAAAAAGGGCGCCGGGAAACCTCCCCGACGCCCTTCGCGACCCAAAGCTGCGCGCGATCAGAATTTGATGCGGATGCCGACGGTGGGGTCGAGATTGTTGTTGTAGAGGAAGCCGCTGGCCAGGCCGCCGCTGACCTTGGAATACATAAGGCCGGCGTAGAGATCGACCCGCTTGAGCGGACGGTAATCGATCATGGCCGACAGCGCGTTGAGGTAGCCGGCGCACTTGCCGCCCGCCGTGCCTTGCGGCGCGTAGCCGGGCGCCGGCGCCGTCATGTTGGGGCCGCACTGGTTCGCCGCCGTATTGAAGTCATGCTGGATGTAGAGGTAATAGGCGCCGGTGATGTCCAGACGGTCGTTGATCGCGTATTTCACGCCGGTCCACAGGATATCGAAGTGCAGCGGGTTCGTATAGTTGGTCGAATTCACGCCGCTGCCCAGCACGGGGTAGCCGCCGATCGAGGAGAAGCCGCCAGCGTATTTGTCACTGGGATTGGTGTAGCGGATATATTCATAGCCGCCGAAGGCGGTGAACTGGTTCCACTTGTATTTGCCAAGCAGCATCACGTCGTCGTTGTTCGACAGCGTCGCGGTCAACGCGGCGGGCTTGGCGGGGTTGTTGTAGGTGCCCAGGTTCACCTGATCCTTGACGTGGGTATAGATGGCGTCCACCGACAGGCCGCCGTAATCGGCGCCGACCCCGAGCTCCCATTGACCGTTGGAACCGTTGCCCAGATCGTAGCCGCCGATCTGATACAGCGCGCTCGCCCGGAACATGTTGTATTTGAAAGCATATTTCAGCGCGGTGTTGGTGCGCGCGTCCTCGGTGGAGCCGTCGCCCGCCGCCTTGCCGGAATAGCCGATCGGCGAGAAAGCGTAAGAGGCGCCCATCGGGTCATAGGCGATGACGCCGTCGAGCGACAGCGCGTTCTGCCGACCGAAGGTCAGCGTTCCGAACGTGTCGTGGCTGAAGCCGGCGTAGCCGACCGAGTTGTCCCACTGACCGGCGCGGCTCGAATCGCCGTTGGCGTTCTGATTCTGCAACAGCGTGCGGGTGTTGGACAGCATCGCGCCCGGACCGTCGGCGAGCTGGAGCGAGTAGGGGTCGAAGCCGGTGGCGACTTCGCCGACGAACGACCAGCCGTAAGCCAGCGGCTCCCTCGCCTTGAGGCCGATCTGCGACTGGCTGATGCCGCCCGGCGTCAGCGCCCATTGCCCGCGGTTGCTGTTCTTGGAGATCAACTCCTCGACGCCGGTGGGGTATTTCGGGTTCCACGGCACGCCATGCGTCTCGTAGCCAAAGCCCATGTCGATCGTGGCGTAGAGCGTGATGCCGTAAGCGCTCAGCGGACAATCCGCCGGCGAGGAATCGAAATAGGTCAGCACGTCGGAGAAACACGACGGCTTCGCCGGCGCCGCGGCGGCGCCTTTTTTCGTCGGCAGGTCCGCCGCCTGGGCGCCCGCCACCGCCATAAGCAGCGCGAGCGCGGAGATATACGCCGATTTCATGTTTGCCCCTTCGCTTAATTTTCGACTCAGCGCCGCACTACCCCCGGCGCATCGTTCGTAGTCTCGCTCTCCGGCCGTGCGCTTTGCGCGCCTGAACGCCGAGGCGATTTCCGCCGACTGCGGCTTCATATATCAGCGCGACGTCACATACTGTGTTTTGGATGCAACAGTTGCGACGAATGGCGCCGAAAATGAAAGTAATTTTTATGAATGGGGACAAATTTTGAGATCAAAAAGCGCACGATGTCGCAAAACTGTCACTATGCATGCAGGTGTTTCATGCGAGTCGCGAGCAAATCGGCGCGTATACTTCGCGGCGGCCGGCATGGAAGTTCAGTGTATTTGAATGTTTTGCAATTATCGTGACTCAAATCACTGAGCGCGCGACCTTAATAGAAAACACGCGACAGTTTCATGACAGCTGGCGCCGGCCAATTATAAATTCCATTTTATAAAATAATATTTAAGATCAAGGCGCGCATGGCCTCGCGTCAGCCCGCCGTCATGGCCCGGCGCGGCCGCGCGGCATAAATCCCGGCCATGATCAGCAGGCCGCCGATCGCCTGAATCGGCGAGATCGGCTCGCCGAGCAGCAGATAGGCGAACAGCGCCGCCGCCACCGCTTCGAGAAAGATCACCAGCGACGAGAAATTCGCCGGCAGCCGCCCGAGCGCGATCGACAGCAGCCCCTGGCCGCCGGCGTGGCTGATCCAGGCCATGCCGACCAGCGCCAATGCGCCCTTGACGCTCGACGGCGCGAACCGCCCCTCGGCGAGCGCCGCCACGAGCCATAGCCCGCCCGCGGTCACGACGGAGGCCTCGAACGTCAGCCGCGCCGCGCTGGTGCGCCGCCGCGCCGCCTCGACGGCGAGGAAATAGAGGCCGAAGAACACGCCGGTGGCGAGGCCGAACCCGTCGCCGAGCGCCCCTTCCGGGCGCAACCGCAGGCTCTGCGCCAGCAGCGCGGCGCCGCCCATCAGACAGAGCGCCAGCCCGAGCAGAATGGCGCGGCCCGCCTTCTCGCCGAACAATATCCAGCCGAACGCGACCACCCAGATCGGCGCCGTCGTGGCGAAAAAAGTCGCGTTGGCGACGCTGGTGTGCAGAATCGAGGCGTGCCAGAACAACAGATCGCCGGTGAAGGCGAGGCCGGCCAGAATGACCGGAGGCGAGAACCGCCGCTGCGGCGCCGCGCCGCGCTCGCTCAGCCGCATCCACAGCCACAGCGCGGGCAGGGCGAGGAACACGCGCCAGAACGCGCTCGCGAACGGGCCGACATCGGCCAGCCGGACGAAGATCGGCGACACGCCCATCGCCAGCGCGCCCAGCACGAGCGCGAGAAACGCCGCCGCGCCGCGGCCCGCGACGCGCGAGGCGGCTTCGGACATTTGTCGGACTCCTGAGGACATCGGGTCCATATTCTCGCCGCACGCGCGGGGCAAGGGTGCGGCTATGGACAGCGGGGCGGCGGAATTTAGCGTCGGGGGTGATTTCGAGCCGGTCGAGCGCATCGACGGCCCGCTCGACGCCGGCGTGTTGCTGCTGTGCGACCACGCCCGCAACGCGCTCCCTCCCGGCTATGGCGCGCTGGGGTTGCCGGCCGCGGCGCTGGAGCGCCACATCGCCTATGACATCGGCGCGCGCTGGCTGACGCATCGGCTGGCCGAGCGGCTCAACGCCCCCGCCGTGCTCTCGACCTTCTCGCGCCTGCTGATCGACCCCAATCGCGGCGCCGACGACCCGACCCTGGTGATGCGTTATTCCGACGGCGCCATAGTGCCCGGCAACGCCCGCGTCGACGCGGCCGAGATCGACCGCCGCACGCGCCGCTATTGGCGGCCCTATCGCGACGCCGCGCTGGCGACGACCGAGGCGATGCTGGCGAGCGGGCGGGCGCCGGCGATCGTGTCGATCCATTCGTTCACGCCGGACTGGCGCGGCTTCAAGCGGCCGTGGAAGGTCGGGGTTCTGTACGACGACGACGCGCGGCTGGCCTCGGCGCTGCTGCGGCAAATGGCGGCCGACGGGCTCGACGCGCACGAGATCGGCGACAACGAGCCCTACAGCGGCGGCTTGAAGGGCGACACGATCGACGCGGTGGCGGCCGCGCGCGGGTTGCTCAATGTGCTGATCGAGGTGCGGCAGGATCTGATCGCTGCGCCCGAGGCGGCGGCCGATTGGGGCGACCGGCTGGCGCTTTGGCTTTCGGCCGCGCTCGAGCGGGCCGCCGCCGAGATCGCCTGACCGCCCCGCGTTTCACGCGGCGTGCGAAGCCGACAAATCCTTCTTCAGCTTCTGGATCGCGACCACCGCCGCCTGCGAGGCCGAGGTGAACGGCGATTGCGTGTCGAGCGCCGCGGTCGCTTTGGCGACGTCCTTCTGGTTCACCCATTGCGCGACCCTGCCGGCTTCGCGATGAAAAGCCGCATGGGCGCTGACACATTGATGATAATTGACGAGCTTGCCGTATTTCGCCTTGGCTTCCCCATGCAGCCATTGGCCGATCGGACACACATTGTCCTTGGCGACGGCGCTGGCGTCCAAAGCGGCGCCGGTCGTCAGCGCCGTGCGAAACTTGACCTTCCACTGCAAATGAGCGGCGACGGCATCGTCGAAATTCATGGGCGGAGCTTTCCTTCCAGCGGGGCGTCGCGCCTGATGTGCGACGCGAGGCTTGCGCCAGGGCGCCGCTCAGCCCGCCATCCCCGCCGGCGCCGGGCCGCCCTGCGCCCAATCGATGAGCTCGACCGTGTGCACGACGGGAAACGGCGTCGCCGAGCCGATCTGCGTCATGCAGCCGATGTTGCCGGTGGCGATCACGTCCGGCTTCAGCCGCGCGAGGTGGCGCGCCTTGCGGTCGCGCAATTCGCCGGCGATGCGCGGTTGCTGGATGTTGTAGACGCCGGCCGAGCCGCAGCACAGCTGCGGCTCGGCCGGCGTGCGCACCTCGAAGCCGGCGGCGCGCAGCAGCGCCTTCGGCGCCTCGGTGATCTTCTGCCCGTGCTGCAACGAGCAGGCGGCGTGATAGCCGACCGCGAGCCGGCGCGGCGCGGCGAAGCTCAGATCGAGGCCGAGCAGATATTCGCTTGGGTCCTTGGCGAGCGCGGCGACCCGCGCCGCCTTTGCGGCGTAAGCGGGGTCGTCGGCCAGCATCGCGGCGTAATCCTTGATCGTGGCGCCGCAGCCGGACGCGGTGACGACGATCGCCTCCAGCCCCTCGCCCTCGATCTCGCGCGTCCACGCGTCGATATTGGCGCGCGCCGCCGTCAAGGCGGCCGCCTCGCGGCCCATGTGATGCGCCAGCGAGCCGCAGCAGCCTTCGCCCTCAGGCAGCACCGCGTCGATCCCGGCGCGGTTGAGCACGCGGATGGTCGCGGCGTTGATCTGCGGCGCCAGCACGCCCTGGGCGCAGCCGGTCAACAGCGCGACGCGGCGGCGCTTGGGCGCGGCGCCCGCCGCCTTGAACACGCCCGGCCCCTCGGTCGCGTCGCGCGCGGGCAGGCGCGTCGGCGCGAGCCGCAGCATCGCTTCGAGCTGCGGCCCGAAGCCCGGCAGCCGCGCCAGCAGCGGCCGCAGCGGCCGCCCGAGCATGGCGAGCCCCAGCGCGAGCCGGAACCGGCCGCGATGCGGCAGCAGCCAGACCAGCAGCGAACGCAGCGCGCGATCGCCGGGGCCACGGCCATAGCGGGTCTCGACCTCGACGCGGGCGTGGTCGATCAGGCGCCGGTAATCGACGCCGGACGGGCAGGTGGTCATGCAGGACAGGCACGACAGGCAGTGGTCGAGCGGCTCGACGTCATGCGCGTCCGGCGCGCGGCCCGTCTCCAGCAATTCCTTGATGAGATAGATGCGGCCGCGCGGACTATCGCGCTCGTCGCGGTCGACGACATAGGTCGGGCAGGTCGCGGTGCAGAAGCCGCAATGCACGCAGGAGCGCAGGATCTTCTCCAGGCTCGCGACATGCGGGTCTCGCAGTTGCGCCGCGTCGAAATGCGTCTGCATCAGATATCCGCGTACATGCGGCCGGGGTTGAAGCGGCCGGAGGGGTCGAGGCTCGCCTTGACGCCGCGCGTCAGGCGCAGGAGCGCCGGCGACAGGGGGGGAAACACATCCACGCCGGCGCGAAGCTCCTCGGGCGCGCGGATCAGATGCAGATGGCCGGCGAAGCGGCCGAGCGCGGTGCGGGCGGCGCTGGCCGCCGCCGTGGTCGGATCGGTCGAGAACCACAGGCAGCCGCCGCCGTGGTCCATCAGCGAGGCGCGCGCGGTTGCGCCTAACGCCGCCAGCGCGGCGGGCGCGTCGGACGGCTTCAGGCTGGCGCGCCACACCGCCCGCTCGCGCGGCTCGGCGAGAAATTCGCCATCGCGGATCGCCCGCCAGATGCGTTTGGAATCTTCGCCCTCAAGCGCGTGCTTGGCGCCGAAATCGGCGAGCAGCGCGATCAGCCGCTCGGCGCGATAGGCGACCGATTCGGCGAAGCCTTCGACCCGCAGCAAGGTGCGCGGGAATTCGCGGCCCATTTCGGGATGGATCGTCGCCGCGCCGCTGACGCCATGCGGCGAACTCAACGCCTTCGCCATCGCCTCCACCGCGCGCGCGTCGTCGAGGCGGCGGATCACCACGGTCGCTTCGGCCGGCGGGGCGGGCAGCAGCTTGAACGTCGCCTCGGTGACAAAGCCCAGCGTGCCCTGCGCGCCGCAGACGATCTTCACCAGATCGAGCCCGGTGACGTTCTTCATCACCCGCCCGCCGGCGGAGATGATCTCGCCGCGGCCGTTGATCAGCCGCAGGCCGAGCACATTGTCGCGCACCGCCCCGGCGCTGACGCGGCGCGGGCCGGGAATCGCGGTGGCGACGAGGCCGCCGACGGTCGGCTCGCCCGTTGTGGCGAACAGCGCGCGCGGGTCGAGCGGCTCGAACGGCAGCATCTGCCCGGCTTTGGCGAGCGCCGCCTCGACCTCGGCCAGCGCCGCGCCGGCGCGGGCGCGAAGGGTCATCTCGGCGGGTTCGTGAAAGACGATGCCCGTCAGCTTCGCGCTGGACAGCGGCTGGCCGGCGCGCGGCCGGCCGAGGCCGGGCCGGGTTGAGCCGCCGACGATGTCGAACGGCGCCTCGGCGGCGCGCACGATCTCGGCGGCCTCGGCCTCGTCGGCCGGCGTCAGCGCATTGTTCACGCCGCCCGCTCCGTCAGCGGAAACACTTTGGCCGGGTTGAAGCGCCCGTCCGGATCGAACACCGCGCGCACGCCCTTCTGCTGCGCCAACTCCTGCGGCGTATATTGCTTGAGCATCAGATCGCGCTTCTCGATGCCGACGCCATGCTCGCCGGTGAGGCAGCCGCCCAGGTCGACCGACATTTCCAGCACGCGCGCGCCGGCCCGCTCGGCCTTCTCCTGCTCGGCCGGATCGTTGACGTTGTAGAGGATCAGCGGATGCATGTTGCCGTCGCCCGCGTGGAACACGTTGGCGACGCGCAGGCCCTCGTCGGCGCAGATTTGTCCGACGCGGCGCAAAGCCTCGGGCAGTTGCCCGGTCGGCACGGTGCCGTCCATGCAGATATAGTCAGCGATTCGGCCGGTGGCGCCGAACGCCGATTTGCGGCCCTTCCAGATCTGCGCGCTCTCCATCGCCGACATCGATTCCTTGACCACGCGCACATTATGGGCGCGCGCGATGTCGAGGATGCGCTTCTGCTCCGCCTCGATCTCCGGCGCCGAGCCCTCGGATTCGATGATCAGCATCGCCTCGACGTCGAGCGGATAGCCGGCGTGGGCGAAATTCTCGGTGATCTCGATCGCGAGCCTGTCCATATATTCCATCGCCACCGGCACAATGCCCGCGCCGATGACGGCGGCGACGCAGCGGCTCGCGTCCTCGGCGCTGTCGAAGCCGAACAGCACGGGGCGCGCGCCCTCGGCCAGCGGCAGGATGCGCACGAAAGCCTCGGTGACGATGCCCAGTTGCCCCTCCGCGCCGCAGACGAGGCCGAGAAAATCGAGGCCGTCGGCGTCGAGCGCCGGGCCGCCGATGTCGACGATCCCGCCGTCGAACATCACCAGCCGCACGCCCATCAGATTGTTGCTGGTGACGCCGTATTTCAGGCAATGCGCGCCGCCCGAATTCATCGCGATATTGCCGCCGATGGTGCAGGCGAGCTGCGAGGACGGGTCGGGCGCGTAGAAGAAGCCCTGTTCGCCGACCGCCTCTGAGATGGCGAGATTGGTGACGCCGGCCTCCACCCTGGCGTAGCGGTCGGCGTAGTTGATCTCCAGCACCCGGTTCATCTTCGACAGGCCGATGACGATGGCGTCCTCCTGCGGCACCGCGCCGCCGGAAAGCGAGGTGCCGGCGCCGCGCGGCACGATGGCGACCCCCTGTTCACGGCAGAAGCGCAGGGCGAGCGCGACCTCCTGCGTCGTGCGCGGCAGGATCACCGCCAGCGGCAGGCGGCGATAGGCGGTCAGCGCGTCGGTCTCGAACGCGCGCCGCCCCGCCTCGTCGGTGACGACGCATTCCCCCGGCAGCAGCGCCCGCAACGCCGCGCGGATCGCCTCGGCGCGCGAGAGAATGGCGGGGTCGGGGGTGGGAAAGGCGATCTGCGACAAGGCGTCCTCCTGTCAGCCCGGGATGATCCAGGGTATCAGATATTGCTGGGCTGCGACCAGCAATCCCAGCAGGATCGTCAGCACGATCGAATGCGGGAAGGTGCGCGCGAACACCTCGCCCTCGCGGCCCTTGAGGTTGGTGACGGAGACGCCGGTCGCGATATTCTGCGGCGAGATCATCTTGCCCATCACGCCGCCCGAGGAATTGGTCGCCGCGAACAATATCGGGTTGAGGTTGAGCTGCTTGGCCGCCACCACCTGAAGATTTCCGAACAGCGCATTGCCCGAGGTGTCGCTGCCCGACAGGAACACCGCCACCCAGCCCAGGAACGGCGAGATCAGCACGAACAGGCCGCCGACCGAAGCCGCGCCGTCGCCCAGCGTATAGGCCAGCCCCGAATAATTCATCACGTAAGCGAGCGCGACGATCAGGCAGACGGTGATCACCGCCAGCCAGATCTGCTGCACGGTTTTGACGACGCATTCGATGAAGTCGGCGACGCTGAGCCTGACGATCAAGGCGGTGACGATCGCCGAGACCAGGATGCAGGTGCCGGTCGCAAGCGGTTCAAACGCCCAGATCGCCGCATAGGGCTTGTCGCCGTAGAGCGTGATCGAGATCGCCTTGTCGAGACCCGGCCAATGAATGGCCATTTTGCCGATGGCCGGGATCTTGAACGTGGTCCAGAGGATAACCGCGGCCGAGACGATCAGCCAGGGCAGCCAACCCTGCCACCTGGGGATGTCGCCGGTCGCCGAGATCGCGGAGTCGACGTTGGCGATCGCGAATTCCGGGTTCGGCTTGCCCTTCCACACTTGCAGGAACAGCAAGGTCACGGCGAGCGAGCCGAGCGAGGCCAGCACGTCGGTCAGGCTGTAATCGATGTAGTTGGAGGCGACGAACTGGCTCGCCGCGAAGCTGCCGCCGGCGACCAGCAGCACCGGCCAGATGTCGCGGATCGAACGCCAACCGCCATAGACGAACATCACATAGAACGGCAGCAACAGCGCCATGACCGGCAATTGCCGGCCGATCATCGCGCCGAGCGTCGCCGCGGGCAGCCCGGTCACCGAGCCCAGCACCGTCACCGGCACGCCGAGCGCGCCGAACGCGACCGGCGCGGTGTTGAAGATCAGCACGAACACCAGGGCGTCGAGCGGCGCGAAGCCGACCAGAATCAGCAGCGAGGAGGTGATCGCCACCGGCACGCCGAAGCCGGCGACGCCTTCCAGCAGCGCGCCAAAACAAAAGCCGATGACCACCAGCACGATGCGCCGGTCGTTGGGCAGATGTTCGATCAGCCAGGCGCGGAACGCCTCGAACCGGCCCGACTTGACCGCAATATTGTAGACCAGAAGCGCGTTGAGCACGATCCACATCACCGGCCACAGCGCGAACACGGCGCCGTTGGCGACCGCGCGCATCGCGAGGTCGGCCGGCATCGACCAGACGCCGATGGCGATGACGAGGGCGGCGATCAGCCCCGCTAGCGAGGCCTGCCAGGCCGGACGGCGCAGCACGCCGAGCCCTATCAGCACCACGACGATCGGCAGCGCGGCAACGACGAAAGATAGCGCCAGGCTGTCCCCAACCGGCGTGAGTAATTGCTTGAACAAGGCGCTTCCCCCCTTTGGCCCTTATCTTTCCCTATACCGTAACGGGGCTCGCGGCCATCCCCTCGACGCCGAACACGCGCTGATAGCGCGCGATCTCCCCAGCCGGCCCCAGCACCTTGTTCGGGTTGTCCGACAGTTTCACCGCCGGCCGCCCGTCCGCCTCCACCACCTTGCACACCAGCGAAATCGCGGCGAGTTCGCCGTCGACCCCGGCGGGGGCGCAATCCTTGAAATCGTTGGTCAGGTTGGTGCCCCAGCCGATCGACAGATTGGCTTGTCCGCGCAAGGCCCGCGAGGCGCTCTCGATCGAATCGACGTCCATCGCGTCGGAGAGCACGATCAGCTTCTCGTGCGGATCGCGCCCGCGCGCGCGCCACCAGGCGATCAGTTCGCGCGCGGCGTCGAGCGGCGATTTCGAATCGGGGCGGGCGCCTTTCCAGTCCGCCACCCAATCGGGCGCTCGGGCGAGGAAGGCGGTGGTGCCGAAGCAATCGGGCAGCACGATCAGGAGGTTGCCGCCATACATATTCGCCCAGTCGCGCAGCACCTGATAGGGCGAATCGCGCAGCGCCGCGTCGTCTTGCGCCAGCGCGGCGTAGACCATCGGCAATTCATGCGCGTTGGTGCCGATCGCCTCCAGCCCGGTGTCCATCGCGTGCTTGACGTTGGAGGTGCCGATGAACGTGTCGCCCAGCCCCTCCTGCAACGCCTCGACGCACCAGCGCTGCCACAGGAAGCCGTGCCGCCGCCGCGTGCCGAAATCGGAGACGCGCAACGGCCCCTCGCGTTGCAGCACGCGCAACCGCTCGACCTTGCTCCAGAGTTTCGCCTTGGCGCGGGCGTAGAGCACGTCGAGATCGAACCGGCTCATATTGCGCATCGCCGCGCGGGCGCGCAATTCGTTGATGATGGCGAGCGCGGGAATCTCCCACATCGTCGTCTCGCACCACAGGCCGTCGAACCGCAGTTCGTATTGGCCGTCGCGCCGCGTCAACTCGTAATCGGGCAGGCGAAAGCCGGCGAGCCATTCCATGAACGCCGGCTCGAATATCTGCTTCGTGCCATAAAACGAGTTGCCGGCGAGCCAGATCAGCTCGTTCTTGGCCAGCGTCAGCGCGCGGGCGTTGTCGAGCTGGTCGGTCAATTCGCGCTCGTCGACGATGTCGGCCAGGCGCACGCTGGTGGTGCGGTTGATGAGCTGGAAGGCGACCCGGCGGCGGCGGTGCAGCTTCCAGATCATCTGCAACATGAGGAGTTTATAGAAATCGGTGTCGAGCAGCGTGCGCACGATCGGGTCGATGCGAAAGGTGTGGTTGTAGACGCGCGTCGCGAGATCGGGGACCATGATTGAACCTAGACGGGCGCCGGCGGGCCGACAAGCGCCCTCTCGCATTCCCTTGCCGCGCGCGCTAAGGGAGCGCCGGAAACCTGCCAAACGAGGAGCCGGACTTGCATACCCTGGATCGCGGCGGCGCCAACGCCGACGAAATCACCTATCCCGCCCTGGTCAAGGCGCTGCGCGAGGGCGCGGTCGCGCTCGTCGACGTGCGCGAGGCCAACGAATACAACGCCGGCCATGTCGAGGGCAGCGTGCTGCACCCGATGTCCGTGTTCAATCCGGAGAAACTGCCGCGCGACAAGCCGATCGTGCTGATCTGCCGCTCCGGCAACCGCTCGATGACGGCGCTCAAGGCGGCCCGCGCGGTCGGCTTCACCGAGATCTGGCACTACAAGGGCGGCGCGATCGGCTGGACGCACGAGGGCGGCGAGCTGGTCTGAGCGCGATCTTGCGCCGTCAACCTCCCTCGTGCTGACGCGCCCGCGAAGCGGGCCTCGAAGCACGCCCCAGAGGGCGCCGCCGTTGGGGCCGGGCGCTGTTGCGGGCGCCGCCGCGCGAGGCGAACGCCCTTCGAGGCCCGCTTCGCGGGCGCCTCAGGGCGAGGGGTTGGTGGCCTGAACTGCCCTTACGGCACCTCGCGCACCGCGCCGCGGGCGGCGCTGGTGGCGAAGGCGGCGTAGGCGCGCAGCGCCGTGGTGATCTGCCGCTTGCGCGGGTGTTCCGGCTTCCAGCCGGCCTTGCCCTTCGCCTCCATCGCCGCGCGGCGGCGCGCCAGTTCCTCGTCCGAGACCAGCAAATCCATCTTGCGGGCGGGGATGTCGATGCGGATGCGGTCGCCGGCCTGGACGAGGCCGATGGCGCCGCCTTCGGCCGCTTCCGGCGAGACATGGCCGATCGACAGGCCCGAGGTGCCGCCGGAGAAGCGCCCGTCGGTGACCAGCGCGCAGACTTTCCCGAGCCCCTTCGACTTGATGTACGAGGTCGGGTACAGCATTTCCTGCATGCCGGGGCCGCCCTTCGGACCTTCGTAGCGGATGATGACGACATCGCCTTCATGCACGGTGTCGCCCAGGATGCCTTCCACGGCCGCGTCCTGGCTTTCGAACACGCGCGCCTTGCCGCTGA